>JAILIO010000080.1 GCA_024695225.1 Lachnospiraceae bacterium | reverse complement strand
ATCTGCGCCTGCCGCATTTCCGTCCGATACGGAATTACCGCTCGCTCCCGCCGTGCGCTTTGATATGTTGCTGCCGTTGCCGGAGCTGTTTCCGCTTGCTCCCGCGCCGGCTCCCGCGCCGGCTCCCGCCGCTGCCGCCTTTTTCGTCGCATCGGTCTTTGCTTTTGTGGTGGTAAGCTTTCCGGTCTTGATCGCGGAAAGGTTGCCCGCCTTATCCTCTATTACCGCATAGAGATTATACTTTGTGCTGGCGGTAAGTCCGCTTATCGTAAACTTGCCGTCGGTGCTGTTCAATCCCCCGCTCTTTACGTCTGCGGGTTTGGACGGAGCCGCATCGGTGGCCTTTTTGGCCAGCAGATAATAGGTCTTTATTCCGCTCTCCTTATCGGTACCCTTTACGGTAGCTGCACTCGAGGTGTCACTGGGTGTCGTCGATATGCTTGAAGTCGTGGGCACTTTTTCGTCTTCCCAGATTCCCTTCGAGGAAACATAGGCAACCGTGCTGTTATTATCATTAAGCGTAACCTTGGCATAGATGTAATTCAGCTGATTCTTCTTAAGCCAGGGTTTTGAGCTTGAATTATATGTGGACCACTTGCTGCTCTTGCTCGTCCCGGTGCTCGTCGTCACCGTAGTACCGCTGCTCGATCCCGTCGTAACCGATGTCGTGGTGGTCGACCCGCCGCTGCTTGAAGCAGCGTTTTCGATCTCGCTTTCGGAGGTTATGTGCTTATCCGCAATATAATACTGTACGCTCTTGATACCGACATCGCTTTCGGTATTGATCGTTATCTCCTTGGTCTCCTTAGTGTAGTCGTCTATCTCATCCTTACCCTGCAGCACATTATACGTATGTCCCATTACTCCTATGGTTACTTTTACGCTCCCCTTGGGCAGGACTCCGTTGCTGCTTGCCACGGTGCTCATATTTCCGGCCTTATCCACCGTGACCGCGTAGAAAACATAGGTCTGTGTAGTGGACAGATTCGACACCGAAAACTCCCCGGTCGTGTTGCTCGCGCCCTTCTGGACGACATAGTCCGCAGTAGGCGCAGCCTCACCGGTCTTCTTTACCACGAGATAATATTTGTCTATCCCGCTCGCTACCTCGCTGCCGCTCTTCGGATCCACGCCCGAAACTTTAACGGTCGCCGTGACTCCGTTCACCGATGCGCTGTCTATGACTGCGGTAGGCGCTTTTCTGTCATCGATGATGTTCTTGGTCGATGCATAGACGTATCCGGCTACGGCATTCGTATCTGCCTCCTGATCCGTATAGGCTACCCTCGCATAGAAATAGTTATTGCTGTTTGCCGTAGTCTCCGATGTAGCGTTGCTGTAGGTTTTCCAGCTTGCCGCGGACTCAAGCGCAGAGGAAGTCGAATAGAAGGTATTGCTCTGGAAATACTCCACGGTCTTGACCGGAAGCTTGGTCGGCGCCTGCGTCGTTATCGTGGCGGTCGTTGCCGCTTTGACATATCCTCCCACCGCATTCGAGGTCTGGAGACTGCTATACCCGGTCCCGAGTATCGTAATGGTCGCGACCGGCATGTCAACGATCTGGAAGGTCTTCGTTACGGTCCCTGTATAGTTTCCTTTTCCGACAATCTTGGCCGTCGCGGTTCCCTTATTCACGTTATTTGTATACGTTACGGTATAATCGGTACCCTTCGTCAGGGTCGTCCCGTCAACCGTCACCACCGGCGCAGGCTCTACCGCCTTTCCGGTATAGGCATACTTCGAGTCGAGTGTCACATCATTGTCACTTATGGTTTTTTCCGTTATACTGAATTCCCTAGAAATGGATCCCGAAAATTTCCCCTTTCCTGTCGCCGTGACTGTCGGCGCGTTCGTAGCCGTTGAATCACAGACATCAACATTATTCGTATATGTAAGCGTATAATCTGTACCCTCCGTAAGTGTAGTGCCACTCTTATTTACTGAAACAGTAGTAGGCACTATCTCCGACCCCGTATACTCATAGCTATCCGGATCGACAGTGATCGAACCCAGCGAAGTTCCTGTTACCGTTATATCAAAGGATTTGGTATAAGTATAATCCGCGGAAGCATCACTCGAGCCACCCTCGATCTTCGCTACAAGCTTATAGTCTCCTGTAGTTGGAATTTTAAGATCCCAAACTAAAGGGTCTGTTAAAGGCTCTGATGTACTACGTTTTTTAATAACCTCTACCGAAAGTTCGTATTCAGGATCCTCTAACTCGGTTATCTCGTTTCCGTCAGCATCCGTTACTGACCAATCGATATCCTTATAGCTGGCAGTCGAAGGAGTTACCGTGAATGTCCCCAAAACGGAATATGATGAGTCCTTTAATTCACAAGTAACACTCCCTTTTTCCTGGTGGAGTATATAGTGTCCCTGCCCACCCCCGGCAGTCCCGGCGGGGTATCTATCAAGAGTTATCGGGGTTGAATCCGAGTACTCAATATCCGTAACATCATTGATATATATTACATCAAATGATTTTTTCCACATCCCATTGACTCTGTCATAAACTACCGCCCAGAGTGTATAAAGCCCCGGTTTTAGGATATTAAGCTTTGCATCGGCTGTATTGACTTCTTCATCCGCTATATCGTACTTAAAATCCGTCGTCCTTGCGATCACCGCTGAAGCTTCATCCGGCGCCTCGCCTGTAAACGGATCGGTTGCGCTTTTTACGGTAATATACCAGTCAATATCCTTATATTTATACGAGGTCTGGTCACTTATCCCAGTAGTAAGATCACTCAACGTATTGCTTCCGATCACAAATCCTTCAACTGTAAGATCATCTGATGTCACTTCCGTATACGGAACAAAGCTGGAAGTAGAATCTGAATTCGATGAGAAGACCTTTGCATGCCGATACGTGCCGCGCTTATCGACAAATATTGTACTATCCTCCAGATCTATCCTGTAAACGAACTTAGTATCAGAACTGGCCTTCCAGTAATAAAATGCTCCGTCATCATCCTCATCATCCGTATAGCAATCATCCGTACCGTATGATGAAAGAGTCGCAGCTTCGGTACCTGTAGGTGTAGTTCCGGATTTAGCGGTTGTTTCC
>JAILIO010000025.1 GCA_024695225.1 Lachnospiraceae bacterium | reverse complement strand
TGGTCATCAAAGAGTAAACCGTCAAAAATGTGTTGAAGTTCAATGAGAATCTGTTTACAAAGATCTCCTTTAGCAGGAGAAACGCAGGGATCGTAAGCGCCAGCACGGAAATGATGACAGTGATGCTGTAAAATCTCTCCCCGAAAATGCTGGGTTCAAATCTGTGAAAGAAACCGGAGGCCCAGTTCCCACCCCAGGTGTAATACTCTTCAGCCGTGCTTTCAAAGGCGGCCTTTAAAAAATCGATCACATTTCCACCTTCCCGGATCACAGCTCTGCCGGGGGCTCCATAGCCCAGATCATCGCCTGTGGCGTAATTTAAAAAACCCAGCACAAGGATCGGTACAAGGGAAAAAACAAGCGTTAGAAATGAAACTATCGCGATTATAGAGTCTTTATTTACGCGGTCACTGTTTGACATAGAATATAAATCTCTTTATCATAAATCATATGCTGGCGGTGGGGGTCGAACCCACACGATGTCGCCACCACGGGATTTTGAGTCCCGCGCGTCTGCCAATTCCGCCACGCCAGCGTAGACACCTATAATAACACAAAAAAATATGACATGTAAAGAATGTGAAAATTTAATGCCGGGTTTTCTCGACGAGACTATCAGAGAAGACCGTCTGAACGCCTTTCTGGACCATATTGAGGGATGTCCGGACTGCAGGGAGGAGCTGTCCATCAGGATACTTATCTCCGAGGGACTCCCAAGCCTTGAGAAGGAAGCCTCCTTCAATCTGAACGATGTTTTTGACAGCAAGGTGAAAAGCGGGAGAAAGAAGGCGGAGACAGTGGAGAGGCTTTGGCGGATGATATGGCTGGGCCTTGCATTTTGTGCATCCGAGGTGGCTGTGCTCATTTATCTTGTGATATCACTGGGAGTTTGAATCTATGTCTGAAAAAATAATGCTGATCGATGGCAACAGCATAATAAACAGGGCTTATTTTGGAATGCCTGACCTGCGGGACGCCTCCGGGAGGCACACCGGCGCCGTATACGGCTTTCTGTCCATAATGTTCAGGTTCCTTGACGAGGAGGATCCCGGGTATCTGGCTGTGGCTTTCGATGTCCATGAGCCCACCTTCAGACACAAGATCTATCCGGAATATAAGGCAGGGCGCCGGCCCATGCCCGAGGAACTTAAGTCCCAGGTGCCGCTTATGAAAGAAGTGCTGGATGCCATGGGTATCTGCAGGATCGAGAAGGGCGGACTGGAGGCGGATGACATCCTGGGCACCATCGCCAGGGCTTCGGAAAATAAGGGCATGGAAGCGGTGATAGTCTCCGGGGACAGGGATCTGCTGCAGACCGCCACAGAGAAGACAATGGTCAGGATACCCAAAACCAGGGCGGGTAAGACCGAGATCTTCAGTTATCACGCTTCGGATGTAAAGGAAGAGTACGGCGTGAGCGGGGCTTTCTTTATCGATCTGAAAGGGCTTATGGGAGATACCAGCGACAATATCCCCGGGGTCCCCAGAGTCGGTGAAAAGACCGCGGAGGAACTGATGCGCAAGTTCGGCTCCCTGGACGCCATCTATGCGGATCCTGAAAGCATAGAGAAAAAATCCGTTCGGGAGGCAGTGATAAACAACAAGGAACTGGCATATCTCTCAAGAAAGCTTGCGGAGATCGACTGCGAGGCGGATATAGACTTTGACTACGGGGAAATGAAGCTCGGGAATATATACACCCCTTCGGCTTTAAAGCTTTTCAGGGAACTCTCCTTCAAGAATTTTCTGGACAGGTTTGACCGGACAGAAGAGTTGGAAGATCTCGCAGTTGATATACCAAAGTCCCGTATCATAAGCGACAGGTCCGGCGCGGAAGAAGTGTTTTCAGCCTTTGAAAAAGCCTGCAGTGAGAATGGGCTTCCGGGGCTTTTCATAGAAGGGAATGGAAGGGAAATATCTTCAGTGCATATCTCCGTAAGGGGAAATGAGGACTTTGCCCTGTGCAGCATCCCTGCATCGGAGGAGATATCCCCTGAATATCTCAGAGACAGACTGTCGGGGATATTCTCAGGACCAGGGGTAAGAGCCGCTGTTTACGATATAAAGGAACAGTACAGATACATGGACGACGGGGTGTGTCCCGAGGATTTTGTGGATATAATGATCGCCGCATATCTGATCGATCCCCTCAGAAACAGTTACGATAGGGCATATCTTGCCCAGGCTTATATGGGATCTTTGGCTGAAGATCCGGATACGGCATTTGTATGTTCCGGGGCAGCCCCCGGGCTTATCAGGCGTCTTGAGGAGGACGGCGAGGATAAACTGTTTTTTGATATAGAAATGCCCCTTACTCGGGGCTTGTACAACATGGTAGGGTACGGCATACGTGTCCCTCCAATGGCACTGACTGCGTACAAGACCCGAGTAAGGGGCATTTCTCTATCAAAAAACAGTGTATCCTCTCC
>JAILIO010000264.1 GCA_024695225.1 Lachnospiraceae bacterium | reverse complement strand
GGATCTTCTGTGGGATTGTGGCTTCTATTGACGCTACCTCCAGGTATCTTTCCACGATCCCGTCCTCTTCGATATAGTCGTCATCGAAGTACATATCTGCAGCAAATTCATAGAATTCAGAGCCGTTTCCCGGAAGATGCTCCAGTGGAGGATAGAAAACATCATCGGAATATCTGCTTCCGATGTATAAAACATCCACAGGCCGTTTGCTGAAAGGAACACGGGAAAGACCCAGATCCACACCTCCGTGGGGGAGGAAAAAGGCGTTTTTTCCGATGGAGGGCAGCCATTTGTTCATAAGAGATACGAAATGTCTGTCCACAAGCCCCAGTTTCATATTCGGAGGGGCCATCAGCAGCATATCGGTGTAATAAAAAGGATGATCCACAAGGATATTTACAAGCCTGACATTCTTTTCAGCCCAGTAAAGGGTTTTGCCGTCTATGGATGCGGTAAACCCACGGTTGTTGAACATGACAACCGTGGTATCGCTTCCGATCCTGTGATCTATGGCATTTACAGCGTCAATAAAAGCATTCCCCGGTGAAAAAGTGATAAAAACGGGATCGGAAACAGCCTGTGACATCTGCTTCTGGAAATAATTCAGTGTTTCCATCATGGGATCGGTCTTTGTGTCACACAGTATGAATATGTAAGGTATGATATGGCTCATGGCTTCATCGCATTTTATAAATATTCAATGATCATTTGAAACAAAGATGATTATAACATATGTGAGTGTCGGTGTCTTTTTGCCTGTATGTTGTGAAGAGGGGGCAATCCCTCTTCCTTTATTTACTTATCCTGCCTGCTATAGTTTTACTCTAACGTCTGATGCACAGACGTTTCTCCCGGAGAATGGATCCGCAGTACGGTTTCGCAGCACGATTTATGCAGTGTTTGCCTTATCACAGCCCTTGTGCTAAATTTTTATCTGTGGAGTGGACTTTTAAATACAGCAGACTGGTTCCACAGCTTTTGAGACATGGCTACAGGCTTAAGCCGGGGATGCCGGGGATGCAGTTTTTTCGGAGGTTGAAATAAATGTCAGATCTTGCGCTTTTAGATCCCGCAGGGGATCCCGCTTCTTATACAGATGCTCTTATGAAATATGCTTCAAGGGAGGTCTCAGGATTCCTGATACCTGCCACCGTGAGCTTCACCAGTGCCGTGCTTGCTCGTTTTCTCAGAAAATTTAAAGTGCCTTATGAGGATATCTATTACAGGCATATGTACGATCCCGGGCTTGTGACAAACTGGATCTCAAGAAGAGAACTGCCATATATAGAATATCAGGTGGCTGACGGCTGCAACATGAGATGCAGCGCATGCTCCCATTATTCCCAACTGGTCAAGGGGGCCGTGCTTTCGGATCTTGAGGAGACAAAGAAAGGTTTTATGCTCCTGAAAGATTACTTTGAAAATGTGTGTCTGATACGGGTTATGGGGGGAGAACCTCTGATGAATCCTGATCTTCACAGGTATATCAGGATGACTCATGAGATCTTTCCAAAGGCAGAGTTGGAGGTGGTATCAAACGGGATACTGATCACAAGCATGCCACAGGATCTCATAGATACCATGAAGGAACTGAATGTGACTCTGTATATGTCTTATTATCCTGCCATGGAGGGGAAAGCAGAAAAGATTGACAGATTTCTTGCAGAAAATGGCATAGGTCACAAGATATCCGTCATGGCAAAGGAGTTTTCCAAGGTGACAGATCTTTCGGGGAATCTGGATCCTGAGGCAGAGTTTTCAAATTGTTCCTGGCGGTTCTGCACAATGCTCAGGGATACGAGGCTTGCAGTCTGCGCATACCCTTTCCTTTCACATTATTTTAACGAATATTACGGTGAGGATCTTCCCGAAAGCGGAGCCATAGACCTTACAGAAGAGGGACTTACATCCGAAGAGATACTGAAACGGCTGGAGATGCCTGTGGAATTCTGTTCATACTGCCGTCAGCCGGGAGTCCCTGTGGCCTGGAAGAGGGCCGGGGCGGAAGTACCCATGGAGGATATAGTCGTCTGAAACCCCGGGTCAGTTTGCAGGGGCAGAAGTGCCAATAGAAAATATAGCTGTCTGAACCCCGGGGTCAGCTGACCGTAGCAGAGGTGTCCATTGTAAATTAAGTCATCTGAATTCAAGGGATCAATTGACAGTGGCCGTGATCACAATGCAGATGATCATTGTCTGTAAGCGCGGAACACATATCTGAAGGCAGTGAATTCTTCCCTGTCTGCTGCACCGGGGAGACGGGGGAGTTTCCTGAGATACGCTGAACAGCTGTCCGGTATGCGGCCAGGCTGGGCGTAAAATTCACCTATCTCATATCCGTGCTCTTTAAAGAGTGTGACTATCCCTGAAAAATCGTAATAGTTTTCAGATATCCGGCGGGTTTCTCCCTTTATGATCGATACCAGCCTGGGAATGAACATGGAATTCCTTGTGCTGACTATGATCTGTGCACCCGGCTTCAGATATTTGACGATCTTTTCCAGAAAGGCATCGGGATCTTCCATTTCTTCCAACACATCACCTAACAGCAGACAATCAAAGAATTTCTCCTGATAAGTGAATTCATCCTTTTCCGCATCCAGGCAAGAAATGTGTCCGAAATACTTGCTCAAAAAGGCTGCTGTACGGTTCTTTTCCACTCCGTAAATGTGGGCGTCCCTGTATTTGTATTTGATGTTTGCGAGGGTGCATCCGCATCCGCATCCGATCTCAAAGACTCTGAAAGGTTTTGTGCCCGGGTGTTCAACGAGACCGGAAAGATCGCTTCTCACACTTGTGTACACAGGTATATCAAAACCCCACTTGGAAAGAAAACGTTCATGATTTTCGTCATAAAAGCGGGAACTTGCATCTGCCCCTTCTTTTTCGATGGAAAGACTTCCGTAATGGAATATAAAACTGTCATGGCACAGCAGAAGTTCATAGCCTTCTTTTGTGAGTCTGTAACCTATATCATCATCTTCAAAACCGTAGAAATAATCTTCGTCCAGAAGTCCGACCCGGTCCAGTGCACTCCTCTTTATCATAAGGGCAAAGCCCATGAGCCACACCCGGTTTTCATAGGGGTCAGGAAGTTCTGCGCACTCATTCAGCCCCTCGCTTTCCCACCAGGAGAGATAATCGTTCTTGTCCCTGAAGGCCCTGTCCACAACCTGATCGCCGCCGGCATTTGTGAGACAGGATACGGCTCCGACTGTGGGACGCACATAAAGACCTCTCCTCATGGCGTCTATGGCACCGGGGAACACCACTGTATCATTGTTCAGAAGCAGGATATCATTTCCGGAGGCTGCAGCCTTTATCCCCTGGTTGTTGCCTTCGGAAAAGCTTTTATTTTCACTGTTCTCTATAAGTTTTACATCGCCCTGGGATCTGAGCCAGTCCCGGACACCATCGGTGGAGGCGTTGTCCACAACTATGATCTCATATGTGCCTTTTGAAACAGTGTCCCTTATGCTCTGTATGCATTCAGCCAGTTCGCGCCTGGCGTTTCTGGACAAGATCACTATAGATAAAGGGGGTATTGCATTACCTGTCATATCAGTGGATGTATTCGAGCCGTTTAACACGCAGATTCCTCCTTCTTAAATGTATCCCTGTCATTTTACTATTATTTAAGAAGAATATCAATTAAATCAGGCCGAATTTCAGCAGGATTTTAATCAGATCTCAGTCGGGTTTAAGTCGTTTTCGATAAACCTGTGGAGAGTTTCCGCCCTCTTATCCCAGGTGTGTCCTTCCTCAGCAAGAATCCGGCCCCGGTCTGCTATATCCTGAAGTATTTCCGGGGAGGACAGGGCGGTTTTTATCTGTTCGGGGATGCGGTCCAGCTCTTTCAGATCAT
>JAILIO010000221.1 GCA_024695225.1 Lachnospiraceae bacterium | reverse complement strand
TATTGCCATCGTACTCCACATCACCTGTGGAAGGATCCACATTGCTGACCTGAAGAACATCCGATACCGATATCCTGCCCTGGATGAATTCGATATGTCCATTCTGGGCGCAGATGAGTTTCTTCCCGTCTTCCGACATCTGAACATTCTTACCGAAATCAAAATGGGCCTTCTTCACATCCCTGGGCTTTACGAAGTGTCCTGTGACAGTCTGTCCGCTTTCACCGGGATCAGCGGCATGGAGTATTGCAAGTTCATCCCCTTCTTTGCACTCCCTGAGCATATCCAGATGGAAGAAATCAACACTTCCGTCTTCGTTCAGTTTGGGCTTTGCTCTCATATCCGTGTCAAAAAGATACTCCACATAGCCGTCCTTGCCTTCCCTGATGGGAGTTCCATTGGCAAATACCACATCTGTGCAGTATTTTCTCTCACCGGCAAAAAAATCGTGGACCGCCTGTCTGTCGATGCCGAATACCACCCCTCGGTTTTTCAGATCTGAAAGCACCTCTTCCTCAGTCATATCTTCGGTTCCGGCGCATCCCGCATAAAACCGGGCTGTCACAGTCATCTCATCCGGGGAAATGTTATATACACAAGCCTCCCTTTCGGGAACTATGGTGTTTTTATTTATAGCTATCTTTTTATCTTCGGTTGCAGCTGCCCCCACTGCCTTAATGAGTTCCTTGGAATCAAACCATATATTTCTGGTCTTCAGATATTCAGTAACTTCCACCGGATCAAGAGGTTTTCCACCATCTTTTGGGGCAAAGAGTTCTATTATGGTTCCGCCGTTCCCGGCAATCAGTCTGAAATAACCGTTCATTTGATACCTCCGCCTTTTAAGCCCTGTTTGTGACCAGACCTATATAATCACCAAGAATCTTTCTCATCTTTTGAATGGCTTTTGAATGCAACTGTGAAACTCTGGATTCAGACACTCCCATGGACTGGCTGATCTCCTTGAGAGTCATGTCTTCATAGTAATAGAGCATGACCACATTGCGCTCTTTTTCAGTCAGGTTCTCAAGGGAATCCTTGAGCATCTGTTTGAGTTCTTTCTTCTCCAGAGCTTCCTCAGGTCCATCGTTAAATGAAGACCTGTTGTAGATCTGCTGTGAGCCTGAGACATCGGCACCCTGCTCCATAAACTCGTCAAGTGAAACAACACCGGTCACCTTCATCTGGGACTGCCAATTCAGCAATTCATCCTCGGTGATGCCCAGTTTGTTCCTAATCTCTTCATCAGAAGCCTGATGTCCGGTTTCCGCTTCTATTTCCCGGATCGCATCATCTATTCTTTTCTGTCTCTGTCTGACTGTCCTGGGAATCCAGTCCATTTTCCGGATCTGATCGAGAACAGACCCTCTTATCCGGAGAGATGCATAAGTCTCAAACTTTACATCTTTAAGATCATCAAATCTGTCAATGGCATCTATCAGACCAAAAACGCCATAACTCACAAGATCGTCATATTCAACATTGCCACCGAGATACATTGAAAGCCGCCCGGCAACGATCTTTACCAAAGGCGCATACTCAACTATGAGCTGCTCCCTTATTTCGGGAGAACCCAAGCGTCTGTAATCCTGCCAAAGTCTTTTTTTCCCTGCCTCATCCATCTGTTATCAGATTTCCGCTCTGTATTCGTACATCCTGAAATGATAAGGCCAAATTATCAGCCTCAGTCATCGGATGTATCCTCCCGTTCACCTTGTTCACGAACTGTACCGTCTGATGTTCCGGACTCGTCCCCGCCCCCGGTCTTCTCCACCACATCGCCGTCTTCCTGCTCCCGTATCTGCTCTGCAAAACTGTCGAACATATACTTTATCAGTGCACCGGCGATATAAAACAGTACGAGAACTATAACCAGAATAGGGATCAGATCCTTAAGCTCATAACCTCTGAGATACATAAGTATGCTGGCGATAGCTCCTCCCGTCAGCATTACCCCCGGAGGTATGAGTTTCCTTTTCTGCCTGGCTATCTCATATTCCTTCTGCCTTCGTTCCTCTTCCTTCTTGTCGATGATCTCCTGCTGTGCATTCTGAATCACAGCCTGCTCATCGCTGGAAATAGAGACTTTATTTTCTGCGGAATGGTCAGCCATGCCGAAAAACTCTTATATCGTCTTTTCCGGTTTGCCCACGGACTTGATGATAAAATCTCCGGTCTCGGGATAAAAGACAACCGTACGTCCGTAGCTTTCACCAGTATCTTCAGCCAAAAGTCTGATGCCCAGCTCCTTGAGTTTCTTCTTGACTGCTTCCACATTCCTGGCCCCTACCTGAACGACAGGAGCATTGGAATTCATGGCAAACATTTTGGCGCCCCCGGCTATCTTGGCTACCAGACGTGACCTGGTCCCTCCGGCTGCGACGATCCGCTTCACCAGTTCATCAACTCCGGTATCTGCAAATTTGTAAATATTAGAGTTGTTCCTGATAGCAGTGGAATCCGGCAGCATCACATGGGCCAGACCTCCCACCTTCGACACCGGATCCCGCAGAGCTACTCCGACGCAGGAACCGAGACCGAGAGTTGTTATTGCATTTGGACTTTTAACTACATTCAGATCAGCCATGCCGACCTTAATAATCTCACTCATGATTCAACCCTGTATAATCAATCAGCAGTTATGTTTACATCGATACCTAAAGCTTTGAGGATCTTTGTATAGGATTCCACATCAGGGATCAATATGAAGAAACCATCTATAAGCGTCTCGTCAAAGAACTGAGTCTGTATCAGCAATATCTTGTCTCCGATGGTGCCAAATTCTATGGCAGGCACAGAAAGAAGTGCTCCGGCCATATCTATGGCCAGATCAGGCACCGAAGGGAATATCTTAAGATTTGTAAGGGTGGAAAGTGAATTAAGATACGCCCCGGTTATGATATTGCCTACTTCCTTCAATGCGGAAAGTTCCATCTCGTTGAAATCGGGAGCATTCTCATCACCCATGCCGGCCATGAGTTTATTTACCAGATGTTTTGCGCCTCCCTTTTTAAGAAGGAACATTATACTGCCTTCGATATCCCCCTCGACACCGAGATATATCCCGGCCATTATCTGCTCAGCGCCTCCCATCATGTCTCCCAGTTCCTTGAACTCCAGCAATTTGACCTGGGGCACTGACATATCAACTTTTGTACCGATCATCTGAGCAAGAGCTGTCGTGGCATTACCAGCGCCTATATTTCCGATTTCCTTCAGAACGTCATAATACTCCGACGTCATCTGCTCCATATTAAGATTTTCTGACATTTGCCAACCCTCCTCAGGCTGCTGAATCACCCACCACCGACTGGATGTTCAAAAGCGAAATAAGACCGCCCTCACACTTGCCGACACCATTGATAAACCTAACCTCCTCATTGACATCATGGTTCACATCATCCACCTGATCTGACGTAAGTGTCACAACCTCTTTGACCTCGTCAACGATCACGCCGATCATGGACTGCTGTTCAGTGCGGAGAATGATTATCCTGGTAGTATTGGTAAACTCAGCATCTTCAAGTCCCATCTTAAGTCTCAGGTTCATTACAGGAACCACCTCACCTCTCAGGTTGATCACTCCTGTGATATATGAAGGGACTTTTGGAACTCTCGTTATGCCGGGCACTCTGAGTATATTGTCGATATATTTTATATCGATGCCATACTGCTCATCGCCAAGCCTTATGACTATATACTGTACAGAATCACCAGAAGTAGTAAGTTCATTTAAAACATTGTCTTCCATATCAAGATCCTCCTCAGAAAAGTGCGTTGGTATCGAGTATCAGCGCAACCTCGCCGTCTCCAAGAATTGTAGCGCCGCTTATCATCTTTGCCCTGTTTGTCAACTTGCCAAGAGATTTTATGACTATCTCCTGCTGGCCGATGAGTTCATCCACCACGAGACCTGCCTGCAGATCACCCTTCTTAACGATGATGACCACCATATTGCTCCCTTCCTTGGGAGGAGTGGGTGTCTCAAGTATATCTCTCAGTCTCAGTATGGGAATAACACTGCCACGAAGATTTATGACTTCCTTGTTCTGGACCAGTTTGATGTCACTGTCCTGAACATCCTCTATGGTCACTATGGAGCCAAGGGATATAGCGTACTTTTCTTCCCCTACGATGACCATAAGCGCCTGTATGATAGCAAGGGTAAGCGGGAGTCTGATGATCCATGTGCTTCCCTCTCCGTACCTGGACTTGACTTCTACCTCACCGGAAAGCGCTTCGATCTTGGACTTGACCACATCCAGTCCAACACCTCTGCCGGACACATCGCTGACCACTTTGGCTGTTGAGAATCCGGGCTCGAACAGCAGCGCTATGGCTTCCTTCTCGCTGAGTACAGCTGCCTGTTCGGGAGTGACAACGCCTCTCTCGATGGCCTTATTCTTGACTGCTTCTGTATCTATTCCGTTACCGTCATCCCTGACTTCTATAACAACGTTATTACCGTCCTGGTATGCATCCAGATATATTGAACCGGTCTCAGGCTTACCTCTCTCTTTTCTGACCTCTGCTGACTCTATACCATGGTCTGCAGAATTCCTGAGGAGATGCATGAGAGGATCACCGATCTCATCCACCACTGTTCTGTCCAGCTCGGTCTCTTCACCGGTCATGTACAGTTCCATGGGTTTTCCGAGTTTCTTTGAAAGATCTCTCACCATGCGGGGGAATCTGGTGACCACACTCTCAATGGGAACCATTCGAACCTTCATGACAGATTCATGAAGGCTGGTGGTAACGGACTCCAGATACTCAACCTGTTCATTGACAGCTGAATTCTGCTCGCCCTCCACATTTGAGGCAGACACAAGAGAATTCTTTGCTATTATAAGCTCACTGACCAGGTTCATCAGTACATCCAGTTTTTCTATATCCACACGGACCGTATGATTGACAACGGTCTTTCCGCCCTTCTTTGCATCCCCTGATTTTGCGGGAGCCTGGCCGCCCTTGGCAGCACCCGCAGCTGCGGGGGCGGGTTTGTTTTCCTGAGCCGTCTGAAGTTTGCCATCGGCTGCGGCGGGAGCAGCTTCCGCTTCGGAAGTTTCTTCCTTGGTCCCGAGCATATCCGCAGTCATAACTCCGCCGGTCACGCTTTCGATCTCGGAGATCTCCATGATCCCCTTCTTCAGCTCATCAAATTCCACATCCCCGACTACTATAAGACTGAACTCGAAGTCGAATTTTTCATCTTCTATATCCTGGGAAGAAGGTGACGAAACTGCGATCTCGCCTCCCGCATCCTCTATGCTCTTGAAGGCCATGAATGCCCTTGCAGCTTTGAGAACACAGGCAGACTGTATAGTCACCGTAAGTCCGACAACTTTTCTTCCATCTTTCATGGATGCTGCGATCACTTCTCTCTGTGATTCGTCGAGTTTGATATCTTTCCAGCTTTCTCCGGAAGATGCCTGCTTTTCTTCCTCTTTATCCCCTGACGCCTCTTCGCCTCCGGCCTGGGGAGCACTGTCGCCGCCATCTGCCGCGGGAGCGCCCTTATTCTCGAGGATATCGTTCAGTTTCTTTATGATAGTTGCATTGTCCTCAGTGCCCTCATCGCCGGTTTCCCTGATGACCGTAGTGTAGTTTTCAAGAGCATCCAGAACGTGAAACAAGGTGTCGATCATATCGGAGTTCACCTTGATATTGCCATCTCTGACCTCGGAGAAAACATTCTCCATATCATGGGTCAGATTCTGCATCCTCTTAAAGCCCATAGTTCCGGCCATACCTTTCAGGGTATGGGCAGCTCTGAAGATCTCCTGGATACATTCGCCGTTTTCAGGCTCCTGCTCCAATGTGAGGATCTGCGTATTCAGGTTTTGCAGGTTCTCATCCGTTTCATCGAGAAAGATTTCCAAATACTGACTAACATCCATCTTGCCTTCCTCCGTGTCAGAACGTAAGACTTTGCCTTACGCCCGGACTCCAACGTTCAACACTATTTCCTTTGCTATATCGTCAAGATCAGCGATCTTGTCCGAATACCCGTTTGTTACGATGCTCTTTGGCATCCCGTATACCGCGCATGTGGACTGGGACTGGGCTATGACATGCAGTTTCTTCTCTCTGCGAAGCTTCCCTATTCCCCTTGTTCCATCCATTCCCATGCCTGTCATGACAACGCAGCATATCTCATCGTATGGCGCATTGCACAACGACTCATACATATAATTGGCACAGGGCTTGACTCCTTCCCTGGGGGGCTCATCGGTGTAACGGATCTTCACGCTGGTGCCTGTAGTCACCACGTTCATGTGCTTTCCGCCCCTGGAAATATACACATGGCCCTTTTCCAGTCTCTCCCCTTCCACAGCTTCCGATACCGTCACCTGGCTGAGTCCGTTCAGTCTCTCCGCCAGAGATGCCGTAAACCCTTCCGGCATATGCTGGACAACCAGCATGGGCGCGTCCATATTTGCAGGAAGAAGAGGGATCACCCTCTGCAGAGCTTTGGGTCCGCCGGTAGATGACGCCAGCGCCACCAGTCTCCTTCCGGGTCTGGCTGAAGGTGCCCGACCCACCACGTCTGTTGACGCAGGTCTGGTCACAGGACCCCCGGGGATCTGCGGAGAGGACTCCACCACTGTTCTCAGCAGTGAAACAAACCTGTTTATAAAATGCTTATCACGGTACTCGTTCTGGTTCTCCGGCTTGTGAATAAAATCCAAAGCACCCAGTTCCAGGGCATCCATTGTGACCTTTGCGCCCTCAACCGTGTCGGTGCTGGAGACCAGGATCTTCACACGCATCTTGCGCCTGTTCAGTTCCTTCATGAGTTCAAGTCCGCCCATGCGTGGCATATTGATATCAAGCACCATGGCATCGTACTGTTTCTTTTGAAGATAATCTAACGCAAAAACCCCGTCAGACGCCTTATCTTCGACCTTGAACTCACCTGTGGACTCTATTATATCACACAGCACCCTTCTCATGAGTGCTGAATCATCTACAAGCAAAATTTTTTTTACGTTACTCCCAGTCATATCTGTCCTCTCTGTTATTATCTCTATCTTACTTCCTGTACAAGAATCAATGTCATCGCGTTATTCTTTTATGTCAGATGTGGTGAGCCCCCATCAGCTCTGGTTTTTCCTGTGTAATCTCTCTGTGTTGAATATGTACCTGATGATCTCCTCTCTCGTATCCCTGTCTATATTTACATATTCAGCCCTGTGTTCATAACTTCCCGTCCGGTTTATCAGTTCCGATGAAGCCAGTATCTTTGAAACGATATTGTATCTTCTGGTTCCCGTGGGCGTATCCAGATCGTACCGGACCATGATCAGGTCCCCCACTGAATACTGGTAATCTGATACAAATCTTATACCGCCGCCGCTTATGTCCACTATGATGCTCCTTTTGAGCGGAAGGGTGGGCTCAAGTTCAAACTGACCTTCTCCCGGCTTTTCAGGTATAGCCTCGTCCTCGCCCAAGTTTCTGGACTCCATGGAAAGGGAACAGCTGAGCCTGTAATACTCTCTTCTCTGGTGTTTCCTGAGATTGCTGGTAAGCTGCATCACCACCAGGAATATATGACCTTCCTTGTATCTGTCCGCCACGGAGGCATAGCACTGATAGAGACCTCCCGGGGTATAAAAGTATATATCACA
>JAILIO010000217.1 GCA_024695225.1 Lachnospiraceae bacterium | reverse complement strand
TCTGTGAGGCCGGGACATCTCATTTTGATCACCACATCCCCGGTGTTCAGATCATCTCTGCACAGAAGAGAATTTTATCACACAAAGGCTTCCGATATCAATCACAGCTGCAGGACTCTTACGGGGAAGGTCCCCGGGATTGCCTGCGGTATCCCTGTCCCTTCATTTACTGTTTTTTGCAGTTATGATAAAATCTTCACTTATGAAGATTCTGTACATCACACATTATGCGGGTCTCGGAGGGGCAAACAACGCCCTTCTCCATCTGTCCCATTCCCTTAAGGAGATGGGACATGAATGCGTGATCCTCTTCCCGAAAGACGGAGCGGCAGTCACAGCCGCAGAGGACCTTGGGCTTTCCACAAAGATAATAAAGAACATCCAGTGGGCAGGTCCCATAGAAAAGGGGCTTCACTACAGGCTCAGGCTTCTTCACATAATGCAGATAAACGCCTTTGCCCTGAGGGAACTGATCCCCTATATCCGTAGCGAGGGCTTTGACCTGATCCACACAAACACAAGCCTCCCCTACATAGGCGCCTTGGCCGCCAGGAAACTCTCAATCCCCCACATTTGGCATGTCAGGGAAAACTTAAGTTTCTACGGCTACGACTATATGTACGGAGCATCCTACGCCAGGAAACTCTACTCTGAAGCAAGCGCTGTCATAGCCATCAGCGCCTACATAAAGGACTATCTGGAAAATACGTACGGCGTCACGGGAAATGTGCATGTGGTATACGACGGCATTCCCGATATGCCGGAAATCACACCTGTCCCCGACCCTGATGGCCGCTTCAGGCTTATGTATGCCGGCGGCATCAGCGAAGGAAAGGGTGTCCGGGATGTGCTCAAAGCTTCAGAGATCCTGAAAAACAGAGGTTACAGTGACAGGATCCGAATAAAAATGAACCTGGGAAGGCGTGACGCCCACAGGGATATCTGGGACTTCTTTGAAGACAGAGGGCTTTCAGAGATCGTAGCCACAGGAGATTACGGAGATATGCGGGATGAAAGGACACATTTTGACTGCGCTCTCATGTGCTCAAAGGACGAAGCCTTCGGCCTTGTGACTTCGGAGTCCATGCGGGACGGTCTTATGGTGATCGGGGCAGATTCAGGCGCTACCCCGGAACTGATAACAGACGGTGAGACCGGGCTCCTGTACACCCAGGGTTCTCCCGAATCCCTTGCAGACCGCATCATATACGCCATGGAACACCTGGAGATCAGGGAACCCATCATCCGAAATGCCAGGGCCAGATTCATCGAAAACTATACCGATACCATAAACCGGGACTCTGTCCTAAGCCTTTACAGAAAGGCCCTGGAAGGTAAATAAGGTCGTCACCCGCCGTCACACTCATACCATTTTACATCTCGATAGTTCCCTCAAACTGTCACCTGAGCTTAAATAACCTGTAATTGTCATCTGTGATGGCAGAGGTTTCATCTGCGTAAACCTCCTGATATCCCGCAGCCTGAAGAGCCTTAACGGCTTTGCTCTCACAGGCCAGGTAATAAACCTCTCCTCCGTATCCATCCGCCCTGCTTTCCACAGATGAAAGCCACTCTGCCTCCTCCGGGTCCTCCGCATGAGGTTCACTGTAAACAACGTAGGAAAAGTCTTCTCCCATGCAGCTGAGAGAATCCCTGCCTTCGAGGAAGGGAAGGACCGCCTGGGCTATGGGCTCGTCATCCGTGAGTATGAGTGCCTGTCTGTCTATATCAGAGTTTATGAAAGCTGCTGCGTTCACGCCGTTTGAGTAGGGATCATTTACCTCGGAAATATATACCGGAACGGCCCGGACAGCTGTCACAAAGAGCCATATGGAAAGGGATATGTGGAGCGATTTTATTATCCTGGTGTCTGTCCCGGTGTCTGTCCTGATATCTGTTTTAAGCTTTCCATCTGCCGCACTCCCTGTGCCTGCAGGGGCCTTCTCAGGATCTGTCATGTTTCCGGCTCCGTCTGAAGAAACTCCTCCCGTATAAACTCCGGGGCCTTCGCAGGATGAAGCCCCGTCGCCGGCAGCAGTCTTCCCTCCCGCGACCGCCACCGTCCCGATCCACACCATGGAAACGAGGGCAACCACCACCAGAAGGGCTCTCTGGGTGCTCATATTGTAAACGGATGCGTTCATCCATATCTGATACCCCCACACACAGAAGAATATCAACACCGGCACCCTCATTTCCCTGAGCCTTATGGCCGCGTAAATAAGTGTGAGCAGCATCAGGACTCCTGTTGCCAAGGAGAGGATGTAGAGAGATCTGTAACTTCCGGGCATGACCCTTCTCACGGATGAGATGAAGGATCTCCCCAGCATGTACGCCTCCTCTCCTGCGCTGTAGGACGCCACCTCTGAAGTCAGGGGAGTCAGCTCTATTATCAGGAGTATGCCGCTGAAAAGAGGCAGGAGCAGGGGCAGCACATCCCTTATGAGGCCGTTTTTATTTATCCTGATCCTTTCGATCAGGAACCAGAGACTTAGGGCAAAGCCCGCCATCAGTATATACACATGGGTCTGCACAAGCATTGCCACGAAAAGCGCATAGAGATAAGGCATCTCATGCCTTTTTTCAAAAGTACAGGCGATCAGAAATAAAAGCACCGGCACCAGGGCGTAATTCCTTGCGATCACCGGGAAATAATACATGAGTACTGTGCCGGACACCACAGGGATCTTCAGATATGCGGGAAAGGGAGACTTGAAGATCACAAGGTAAGCCGCAAGGGTATTGATGATCACCGCGATCACATTCTGCACATACACGGAAGCTCCGGCCTTTATGAAGGGATAAAGGATGAGATACCAGAGGCAGCCGTGGCCTTCCGAATTCATCAGGTCTATTATCTGGAGAAAATTCAGATCCCTCACTATAAGCCATGACTGGGCTTCGTCCCTCCAGGGTTCGTGATGGAAGGCGAGAAAAGCGTTTATCACGGCATAAAGCGCAAGTATCAGATACCATAAGGCTTTCTTTCTCGGATTTTCAGTTTCATTCTTCATAGATATTATCCTTTTCACTGCATTACGGGGTTCCCTGCTCTACATTTCCTGATCCTCTGCCAATGTATTCAAAGCTTATATACATACGGTTCACACGGTTCCTGTCCGGCTTATCTGCCAGCAGAAATGGCACGACGGCTTATATATATCCGTTTCCCGCGGTTCCCTGCCCCGCAGGCATGCAAAATTCCTGTCTTTCAGGCATTTGGGGATTCTGTCCCTCTGACATTTCGGAATCCTGTCTGTCACTCTTCCACGGATACTGTCCCCACAAGTGATAATGATATCACA
>JAILIO010000215.1 GCA_024695225.1 Lachnospiraceae bacterium | reverse complement strand
TCTCCCTATTTTGATCCCTCTGTATTATTACTGTCCCTTTTTCAGTCAGTATATTTACCCATCCCAGAGTTTTATCTGTTGACACGTATTCTCCCCTTTTTTCTACAGCAATATTTGGAAACCATACCGCATAATCATCATCAATCACTTTATAAGCTTGCTGAAAATGTTTATAATTGGAGCCTAAACACTCATTCAATGCTTCTGCGTGTGTTGCAAATCCTTCTCCTTTTTCCAATACCTTTGCTTTATATATCTTTTCCTGCTTTGGTTGTGTCACACTTTCAACTACCGATTTAAGGTCTTTTTCCTTAAGCTCTTTTTCTTTCATTATTATTGATTGAAGTGTTTCTTTTTCAAATTGCATCAAATTAAAAAACGCCTGTGGAAATTGGAACTCTTTTTCGCTATCTCCGTCAAAAACAACTTTTACATAATTGTCTTCAATAGATATTATAACTCCCTCTCCAAGGCTTTTATGTAATATTTTCTCCCCTATCAAAATACTCTTATCCATTTCTTGCCCTCACTTTATGTATTATTTAAGCTATTTATGGTTGTCCTTTCTATCAAGATACTTATAGTTTTTATGCGCGGTGTTTATGTTGATAGAGACTGTTTCCCTAAAAGGATCAGATAGTGGGTCGATCCAGTCACATTTGACATACCAAAGCGGTTGTCCTTCTTCTCTGACTTCATATACAGGAAATACTGACCCATTCCCATCAAGCTGCACTGTGAAATGTTCAAGCTCTCCCAGAACATATCCCGGAGTATTTGCCAGGTGTCTTTCATCATCATCTGGAAATCCATCACTGGCTATATACAAAATTGTACTAAAATTAACAGCTCCTCTTAGCTGAGCTTTTTGAAACAGAATATCTGCCTCATCCTGCATCTGCATATCATCAGCGCCAAACTGCCCTACCTCGAAAACACCCCTTTGCTTTGAATCCAATGATGTCCAAACCACTGCAAGACCAAGCTTTGCATTTCTGCATGCCACCCCCTCCGGTCCAAACAAACACTGAAATGTTCTCAGAAGATATTTTTTTCGGAATCCAAAATTATAATCATCCTGTGTCCATACACCCAGAGTATCTCGGAGTTTATAAACGCTGGTTGATTGATCAATCAATTCCTCTGTCAGCTCATACTCTTCATCATCCTTGTTTGTATAATAGAATTCTGTGGTTTTTGATTGAAATCGTATGCGCTTCAGGTATTCCTCCGTCAGAGTAGGAAAAAGCATGAAATCATTTGCCATCACATTAAACTCCCTTCTCTACATAGAATAATGGTTTCAAATCTCTTTCTTTCAACTTCAACGTCACATAGAAAACAAGCGACATAGAATGACTATCATCAGCATCAATTTGAATACCATAGCTCGTACCACTTTTCGTTTTAATTAATGAGAAGTCAACCATATTGTAGGTACAAGCACCATTGACTATCTGAACTGAATCTGTATGTAATACACCATCCAGCTTCTCAATACCAATTCTGCAGTCTTTTATATAAAAAGGAGCAGACAATCCCATTTTTCCTTCCCATTCTGGTAACTCAATTTTCCTGGCCTCGGAATCAATCTGAAACTGGAAGGAAGCATGCTGAATTTTCTTTCTATCTCCAGTATTCATTTTTACAGGGATTGTCATTTCGTCACCGAAATATGAAATTTTACCTGTCTCTATTGCAAACGGATATCCCTTTCTCTGCACTGAATTTGTTGAACCCGAGTTAGGCTTCGGTGGAATAGTAGGATCATTTCCTATACCCTCAGAAGGAAGAAGTAAATCTCCAAACAATTTACTCAACCCGGAACTTGTCTTCGGCTGATCATCCTCTTCAGCTGCCTTATATTCTTTACTAATTGCTTTGTTTACTCCGGTCTGTACCTTTGATACAAACCTTGGATTAAACGATCCCTCGCTCCAATCTCCCCATGACGCATGATCTGCCATCTCGCTTTTACGGACATATTCTTCTATGCTCATTGGTATGCGAGATCCTTTAACCATGTTCTCAGTATTAAGCACAAATATTCCAAAAATGTATTCATCAGATGCGGAAAGCGGTATATTTGCTACCCAGGATCCCATATTTTCATAAGAAACTATCATTCCCGGTTTACGTGTATAACAAATCATAGGTCTGTTTGCTTCAGTATCTCCAGTATCCAGATTCATATATAGATATGGCTCCGGTTTATTATCTGGTGCATTCATTCTGAGCAGATCGCGGCCTACCTTCACAAAGGAAATGCTTCCTATTTTCTGGCTTTCCAAGGTCTTTCTTAGATTAATATCCTCTTTGTGTACCTCTATACCATCTTCCCCAAGAATATCCTCATCATCGACATAAAATGCTCTGTTATACAGAGCCTGAACGATCTGAAACTCCGGTTCCATATCTCTTGATGCAATACCAACATGATTAATCCTTGCTCGAAGATATGTGCCAAAAGGATACGATGAATTATTCAATCTCGGAGCATACCAACGCTGAACCGCTAATTTCAGAAAATCTTCCACTTTGTGCCCCCAGTAAGGAATCATTTCTTCATTTCTGCTGTCAAGATACTCTCTTCGATTGTTTGACAAAAGCTCCTGTCTATCAATAAACGGAATAATAATCGTTGTTCCGGTCTGATAGATACCTTTGTGTTCCGTCTTTGCGCTTCCCATTCTTTACAGCATGATCACCTTCACAATAAATGCAGTGGTCATTTCCTCCAAATCGAGTCTCTATCAGAAATGACTGCAGATCATCAGAAGGTGCTATATCATTAGATATCGTAGTATAAAATACAATACGGTCACTAAAGGATAGCTTATGGTATGATGTTATTACTTCTTTTAA
>JAILIO010000161.1 GCA_024695225.1 Lachnospiraceae bacterium | reverse complement strand
GTTTATGGTTTTGTACTGAGCTTTGCGGTTACCTTTACATCCTTTGTGATCGCCAACATGATCGTATATTTTATCGCAAAAAAGCGCATAGGAAGATTGGACGAGCTTGTTTTTTCATCTGAAGGCAAGGTGCAGAAGCTTTTTGAATGGATTAATAACGAGAACCCCGCATACATGGTGATGCTTGCATATATGATGCCGGGGATGCCAAATGGCTTTGTACCCTATGTGGCCAGCAAGGCGGATGTGGATGCGAAGCAGTTCTTTAAAGTGCTGGTCATAGGCACAGCTCCTCAGATATTTGCCATGTGTTTCATAAGCGGAAGGCTTGTGAGGGGAGATGTGGCCCTGTCTGTGATAGTGATGATACTGATGTTTGTGATGGTGGTGGTCCTCTATGTTCTCAAAGACAGGATCATTTCAGCGAAGCGCAGGATCAGGGAAAAAACGGCAGGGACGAACAGAAACTGATCTTTTAACGGAAATACCCTGTGACAGAAGCAGGATGAGGAAAGGATAAAAGCAATGAAAGAAGATCTGAACCGGATAGTTCGAGAAGCCATGGAAGCTGTAAGCAATGCAGTGACGAGTGATGACATTGAGAAACTGCGTGTGAGATACAGCGGGAAAAAGGGAGAGATCACAGCTCTTCTGAAGAGTCTTAAAGACCTGCCCCCGGATATGAGACCGGAAGCGGGTGAAGCCATAAATAAAGCCAGAGCCCAGATAGAGGGAAACATCCAGGAAGCCCAGGCCAGGATAAAAGAGAAATCCCTGGAGCTTAAGCTTGCCGCGGAGACCATAGATGTGACCCTGCCCGGACAGGAGATTCCCATGGGCCACAGCCATCCGAACACCATAGCCCTGAGGGAGCTTGAGAGGATATTTATCGGAATGGGTTATGAAGTCGTTGAAGGCCCTGAGGTTGAAAAGGATTATTACAATTTCGAGGCCCTGAATATACCGGACGGACATCCGGCCAAGGATGAGCAGGATACATTTTATATCAACGGAGATATACTTCTCAGGACACAGACTTCCTCTGCCCAGGTCCATGAGATGGAGAAGGGCAGGCTTCCCATCAGGATGATATCCCCCGGAAGGGTGTTCAGGTCCGATGCCGTGGATGCCACTCATTCACCTTCCTTCCACCAGGTGGAAGGGCTTGTCATAGACAAGGGCGTCACATTCTCTGACCTGAAGGGGACTCTTGGAATCATGGCCAGGGAACTTTTCGGAGATGACACAGAGGTCAGGTTCAGGCCCCATCATTTCCCTTTTACGGAACCCAGCGCCGAGATGGATGTGTCCTGCTTTAAGTGCGGCGGGAAAGGCTGTTCCTTCTGTAAGGGAGAGGGATGGATAGAGATCCTGGGCTGCGGCATGGTACACCCTCATGTTTTTGAGATGAACGGCATCGATCCGGAAGAATACACGGGCTTTGCTTTTGGCGTAGGGCTTGAAAGGATAGCTCTTCTTAAATACGGTATCGATGATATGAGACTGATGTATGAAAATGACATCAGGTTCTTGAGCCAGTTCTGAGAGGGAGGGAAAAATGAATACATCATATAATTGGATAAAGGCTTATGTTCCGGGACTGTCCTGTTCTTATCAGGAGTATTCCGATAAACTTACGCTTTCCGGGACTAAGGTTGAGGAATTTAAGGCGCTTGACAGGAATCTGGACAAGATAGTTGTGGGTGAGATCCTGAAGATCGAGAAACATCCCGATGCTGACAAGCTTGTGGTCTGTCAGGTGAACGTGGGAAGCGAGACTCTGCAGATAGTCACAGGCGCCACCAATGTGAAAGAGGGACAGAAGGTTCCCGTGGTCCTGGTGGGCGGAAAGGTGGCCGGTGGCCACGATGGGGGTCCTCTTCCCGAGAACGGCATAGAAATCAAGGCCGGAAAGCTGAGAGGCGTCGACTCTGCGGGTATGATGTGCTCCATCGAGGAACTGGGCAGTTCCAGAGAGTTTTATCCGGAAGCCCCCGAAGACGGCATTTACATCCTGCCGGATTCTGTGAAACCCGGGGATGATGTGGCAGAGATTCTCGGACTTCACGATGCGGTATACGAATACGAGATCACTTCAAACAGGGCGGACTGTTACAGTGTGCTGGGTATAGCAAGGGAGGTTGCCGCAACCTTTAAGCTGCCTTTCAATGCCCCCACCACAGAAGTCTGTGGAAATAAGGACGCCCGCACGGAGGACTTCATTTCCATTGAGATAAAAGACACTGACCTCTGCAGTCAGTTTTGCGCCAGGGTCTGCACCGATGTGAAGATAGGCCCTTCTCCACAGTGGATGCAGAGAAGGCTTTCCGCAGTGGGCATAAGACCCATAAACAATCTGGTGGATATAACAAACTATGTCATGGCAGAGTACGGACAGCCCATGCACGCATACGACCTGGACGACATCGCCGGTAAAAAGATAATCGTAAAGAGGGCTTCAGACGGTGAGAAATTTATTACCCTGGACGGTCAGGAAAGGGAACTGGACAGCGAGGTCCTGACCATATGTGATGTTGAAAAGGCTGTGGGTATCGCCGGTATCATGGGCGGTGAGAATTCCATGATAACCGACAATGTGAAGACCGTGCTTTTTGAAGCTGCAACCTTCAACGGCACCAATATCAGGAAATCTTCCAGGCGTATCGGCCTCAGGACCGATGCATCTTCGATCTTTGAGAAGGGTCTGGAGCCGCACAATGCCATTGACGCCATAAACAGGGCCTGTCAGCTCATGAACGAACTGGACTGCGGAAAACCTGCGGAAGGAATGGTGAGAGTCGGGCTTGATCTTCCCGAAAAGAAGAAGCTCTCATTTGTGCCGGATAAATACAATTCCCTCCTGGGTACCGATGTGTCAAAAGATGAGATGCTGGATATATTCAACAGGCTGGAAGTGGAATACGACGAGAGCAGCAACACCCTTTCTGTCCCTTATTTCCGTCAGGATCTTTTGAGGGATGCGGATATGGCTGAGGAAGTTGCCAGATTCTACGGGTACGACAAGGTGCCGGTGACTCTTCCCTCATCATCTTCATCCATGGGAGGCCTCAACAAGGATATGAGGATCAGAAATATCGCAGCATCCGTGGCGGAGCACTACGGCTTCTCACAGGCATACTGCTATTCATTTGAGAGTCCCAGGGTGTTCGACGCCCTTAGACTTCCTGAGGATTCGGTCCTCAGGAAAGCCATAAAGATATCAAATCCCCTTGGGGAAGATTTCTCTG
>JAILIO010000157.1 GCA_024695225.1 Lachnospiraceae bacterium | reverse complement strand
CTGCATAATATACCCGGCAAAGGGCGTGGGTTCTGAGCGCAGCGCTCTCAGATCAGACAGCATGGTGCCCGTGGATTCCTCTATAGTTACCCAGACCTTCATCTGTGACGAGGACCGGATCTCCGGCATAACCATCCGCTTTGCCCAGAACCACACATCTGCCTACGGGGATCCGGTGGAGGTGACCCTCACAGGCATGGGACGCCGCGCCTCGTGGCTTGTGGACGCCCCCATGGCATCCGCAGGCCAGGTGGACCTGTTTATAAACGATCCCTTTGAAGACACGGAGGGTGAAACCTTTGTACTCACCGCAGGCTGCGGCGGCGTGAGCGGCCTTTTCCTCTCCACCACACGGGAGCAGCATTACGATGCCCAGGCCTTCACCCTGAACGGGGAGGAAGTCCCCGGAGGTTATGCTTCATTCCAGGTCATAGCAAACAGAGTGGACATAAACCTGCTCTTTGCCGTTTGGGCAGCAGCCTTTGTCCTGATAATGCTCCTTTTGTCACTGCTCCTTAAGCACAATGTAAAAACCCACAACATCTTTTTGTTTCTATGGATCAGCATATCCCTGCTATCACTGGTGTCTGCCGTCCCCATGAACACTCCGGACGAATGCCCTCATTTCCTCAGGGCCTTTGAGATATCCCGGGGAGACCTGTCCCCTGTCATGACCACAGACTCAGAGGGAAATAAGGGCAGGCTCCTGCCATCCGCGGTGGATGAGTTCTACAGAGCCTTCAGGAATGTAAATGAACCCCGGTTTTCGGATCTGAAACGGGTTTCCGATATACGGGTTAACGAAGGGTCCACCAAGCTCTACCCCGCTTATTACACGCCCCTTTACTTCCCCACAGATTACGCCCCACAGGCTCTTGGCATAGCGATCATGTCCTTATTTACAGACAGGGTGCTCCTGCTGTGGTACGCTTCCAGGATAATGAACACCATTTGGGCCGGAATCCTGCTGACGCTGTCAATCCGGCTTATGCCCTGCAAAAAAGAGCTGTTCGCAGTGCTGGCTCTCATGCCTGTGTTTCTCCAGGAGACCTGGGGCTCCGCTCCGGACGCCGGAGCCACAGCCTGCTGCATGCTGTTTGTGGCAGAAATACTGTGGCTTAGAGAGGGTGCGGATCCTGAATGGGTCAGGAGTCACAGAAAACTCATAATGCTTATGCTCTTTGCCACAATGGCCCTTGTATCCCTTTCAAAGATCATTTATGTACCCATATGCCTTTTATTTATCTTCGTGCCAAAAGAGTTCTATTCATATTCGGAAAAAGATGGCAAAAAGCCGGTTTTCACAGACCGGTGGAGACAGGCCATATGGATCGCTCTTGCTGCCGCCATGGCTGTCATACTGGGAGTCACGGACCTCTTCTACGCCTCAGGCTACGACATACAGCTGGTGGATGGGGTAAACCCCTCACTTCAGGAGGCATATATGCTTGCCCATCCCCTGCATTTTTTGGATGCGATGCTTGAAGCCTTCCGCAGCATGACAATACAGATAGTCACAGGATTTTTTGATGTGAAGGGCGGTGCGGCTGTACAGCTCAAGACCCCGGTCTTCACTGCAAGCCTTACTCTCGCTGCCCTCCTGTCTGCACTTTCACTGAGGGACAGGATATCTGTAAATAAACGCATCCGGATCACTTTTATCTTTTTGTTCATACTGGTCACCCTACTGCTAAACGCCGCAGAATACGCAGCCTGGACCCCCTACAGGGCGATCTCGGTTTACGGGCTCCAGAGCAGGTATTATCTGCCGGTGCTGCCCATGCTGCTGATGGCCATCACTCCCAAAGAGACTGATTCCCCTTCCCTGAGGAGAGGATTCCCCCTGTACGCTGTGGCCGCAGGGGATGTGTTGCTCCTCCTCTCATTTATGGTGCAGGTCCTGTGATGGCTCACATGAAAGAACCATTTTCGAGCGGGGCTTCCCGAAAAGGAGCTGTGGGAGATCTCATTCCCGTAGCGCTGATCGGTGGATTCATGCTGATAACAGCTCTCCGCTTCCTCTCAGACGACTATCCAAACACGGCGATCTCCGCCTGCTTTTTTCTTTCATACAGATACGGTTTCATAGGAAGGGCATTTATAGGAACTGTCCTGGAGGTCTTTCCGTACATATCAAAGACCATGCTCCTCAGGATCTGTTACCTTTCTGAGATCCTCATGTCCCTTGCGGTGCTTTTCTGGACATACACTGTGATGAAGAGGACTTCCGGCAGGGAACGGACTTTTGCGTTCCTGGCGATCCTCCTGTTCCTGGCTACCCCCTTCTCGCCCCTCTTCACCTATCTCTGGTACAACTGCGGAAGGATGGATGTGTTCCTGATATCCATAATCTTCATCCAGTCCGCCCTCTTCATAAAACGGCCAAAGGGCGCAAGCGTGTTCATAATACTTCTCACGGCCCTCGGGATGCTGATACACACCGGCCACACCTTCATGTATTTCTCCGTGTCGGCAGCCCTGCTCCTGACCATGGCCGTGTCCGGTCAAAACTTCGGAAAACCTGACCGCATTTCTTCCGGCGCTGAAGGACCTGAAGGCACAGAGTCCCTTCCTTCCGGCAGAAGTTCTGTGATATCCATTAAGGCCTTCATCCCGTCGATGATAAACCTCCTGGTCTGTATAGTCCTCTTCTCCTGTTTCCACTTCACAAGCTTTGTAAATAAAGACTATACTGCGGAAACAATGGTCTCCGATATGCAGAGCAGGACCGATGCGGATCTCTCCATTATCACCGAAAATGTGGACAGCTGGTACTTTATGGACGCAGAAACCTATGTGGCGTTTCAGAGTGATTTTGATCCCTACGGCTCGCCTTCCGTGGCGGGCACCCTTGTGATCACCCTGATACTCCTGCTTCCCGTGATCTTTGTCATCGCATATATCTGGATCAGGGCTTTCAGGACCGAAGAGGACCCCCTGCGAAAGGCAGTATATGTGCTCTGCGGCATTTGCTGGATGACAGTGCTCCCCGAATATTTACTGGAGACGGATATGGGTCGCTATACAGCATCAGCCTTCATGACCCAGTCTCTCATACTCATGAGTCTTTATTTCTCAGGGGACAGGGGAGTCACACAGGGTGTAAATGATCTCCTGTCAATGTTCAAAAAACGTCCTCTCCTCTGGATATTCCTGGCGGCAGAGACAGTGAGTCTCGGATATATGCAGGATGTGCTGACACTCCCCATATCCGAGCGCATCTGGTCTTATATCCACTGAAATACAGCCTTCCTGAGATGAACTGATCGGGTTTATTTCACTGAAAAGCAGCCTGCCTGAGACGAACTGACCGGTTTTATTTCCAATCGAGTAGGAGGAAATTTCTCTAATAGAGAAATTTCCGACCTCTCACACCACCGTGCGTACCGTTCGGTACACGGCCGTTCAATCAACTTAGCAAGCGACACATCTCTCGGTGTAGTAGTCTAACATAGAGATAAGCCCAAAGGCGGCTAATCTCCTATTATTCATGGCAACGTTCACCGCTCCCTTATTGCATACATAGGCGATTCTCGTCCCAGCATATGCCACACGGAATGCGGTT
>JAILIO010000156.1 GCA_024695225.1 Lachnospiraceae bacterium | reverse complement strand
TGTTGCCCAGAGCATAGTTTCCTTTGCCGTCAAACGCATTGGGATTCACGCTGCGGAAGTCGCGGACACGAGGAAGTGCCAGGTTGAGCAGGCGATCCAGGAACTCATACATCTTCTCGCCGCGCAGGGTGTTCGTGCAACCAATGTTCATGCCCTCACGGATCTTGAAGTTAGCGATAGAATTCTTAGCCTTGGTCAGAACGGCCTTCTGGCCGGTGATTGCCTGCATATCTGCTACAGCATTCTCCAGAACCTTCGGATTCTCCTTTGCCTCACCGACACCCATGTTGATCACGATCTTGTCCAGCTTGGGCACCTGCATGACATTGTTATAACCGAACTTCTTGGTCATAGCAGGGACGATCTCGTCCTTGTATAAATCCTTATATCTGCTCACAGTCTTCTCCTCCTTTAGTCGATCACATCGCCGGTTGCCTTGGCAACGCGAACCTTCTTGTCGCCATCTACCTTGAAACCGACTCTGGTCTTCTTCCCCTTGACTACCAACATAACATTGGAGATATCCAGAGGAGCTTCCATCTGTACGATTCCGCCGTTCGGATTTGACTGGGAGGGCTTTGCGTGCTTGGTCACCATATTGAGACCTTCCACCACGACCTTGTGGTTCTTCATATCAACGCTCTTGATCTTGCCCTGCTTTCCCTTGTCCTTGCCTGCGATGATCTCTACAGTATCATCTCTTTTGATCTTCTGCATCGCATCTTCCTCCTTACAGCACTTCCGGTGCAAGAGAGACGATCTTCATGAACTGCTTGTCACGAAGCTCTCTGGCAACGGGTCCAAAAATACGGGTTCCTCTCGGGGTCTTGTCATCCTTGATGATCACGGCTGCGTTCTCATCAAAACGGATGTAAGAACCGTCCTTGCGGCGCGCACCCTTGACAGTACGAACGACAACTGCCTTCACCACATCACCCTTCTTTACCATTCCGCCGGGTGTTGCATCCTTGACGGAAGCGACGATAATATCGCCGATATTTGCATATCTTCTGGTCGAACCACCCATAACGCGAATGCAAAGCAATTCCTTCGCGCCGGTATTGTCAGCGACCTTCAGTCTTGTCTCCTGCTGTACCATAGCTTCCTCCTTAAATTACTTCGCCTTCTCAACAATCTCAACCAATCTCCATCTCTTGTCCTTGGAGAGAGGTCTGGTCTCCATCACCTTGACGGTGTCGCCGATCTGGCACTCGTTCTTCTCATCATGTGCCTTCAGCTTGTAGGTCTTCTTGACAACCTTGCCGTACAGAGGATGCTTCACACGCTCCTCGATGGCAACCACGATCGTCTTGTCCATCTTATCACTCGTAACCTTACCGGTACGAACCTTGCGTAAATTTCTTTCTTCCATGGCGTCCTCCTTATGCTTCCTTCGCCTTTGCGGTGATCACCGTCTGGATACGGGCGATATTTCTTCTCACTTCCTTGATCCTTGCGGTGTTATCCAACTGGTTCGTCGCATTCTGGAATCTCAGGTTGAAAAGTTCCTTCTTCGCCGTTACCAGCTCCTCGGCCAATTCTGCTTCGGACTTTGCCTTCAATTCTTCCACATATTTATTCATGATTCACTGCCCTCCAGATCTGCCTTTGCAACAATCTTGCATTTGCAGGGAAGCTTGTGCATTGCCAGACGAAGTGCCTCACGGGCATCTTCCTCAGGCACCCCACCGATCTCGAACATCACACGGCCGGGCTTCACAACTGCTACCCAGTACTCTACGGAACCCTTACCGGAACCCATACGGGTCTCAGCGGGCTTCGTGGTGACGGGCTTGTCCGGGAAAATCTTGATCCAGACCTTACCAACACGCTTGGTGTAACGGGTAAGAGCGATACGAGCTGCCTCGATCTGATTGGACTTGATCCAGCAGGGCTCGGTTGCCACCAGACCAAACTCACCGTAGCTGATGGTGGTACCGCGGGAAATCTTTCCTGCCATGCTGCCGCGGAACTGTTTACGATGCTTTACTCTCTTCGGCATTAACATTTATTTATCGCTCCCTTCCGGCTTATTGTTTCCCTTGGTGGGGAGAATCTCGCCTTTGTAAATCCAAACCTTCACGCCAACCTTGCCGTAGGTGGTATTTGCCTCAGCAAAGCCATAATCGATATCCGCACGAAGCGTCTGAAGGGGAATGGTTCCCTCGCTGTAGAACTCGGTACGAGCGATATCTGCACCGCCCAGACGGCCACCGCAGGAAGCCTTGATTCCCAGTGCGCCTGCCTTCATGGTTCTGCCCATGCAAGACTTCATAGCGCGGCGGAAGGAAGTTCTCTTCTCCAGCTGCTGAGCGATGTTCTCGGCAACCAGCTGTGCATCGCGATCCGGTCTCTTGATCTCGGTGATGTCGATGCTGACCTTCTTGTCGCCGACCATCTTGGAAACCTCTTCCTTAGTCTTCTCGATCTCCGTGCCGCCCTTGCCGATGATCACACCGGGCTTTGCAGCGAACACGATCACTCTGACTCTGTCGGAGGTTCTCTCGATCTCGATCTTGGAGACGCCTGCAGCCCCCAGCTTCTTCTTCAGATACTTACGAATCTCATAGTCCTCAACCAGCAGGTCGGAGAAATCCTTGTCATTTGCGTACCATCTGGAATCCCAATCCTTGATGACGCCTACTCTGAGTCCATGAGGATTAACTTTCTGTCCCATTGAATTCTACCGCTCCTTTCTACTTCTTCTCATCCAGTACGATGGTGATGTTGCACATTCTCTTCTCGATCCTGTAAGCTCTGCCCTGTGCTCTGGGTCTGACCCTCTTCATGATGGGGCCCTGGTTTGCATAGCACTCAGCCACATACAGCTTCTCAGGATTGAGACCGTTATTGTTCTCCGCATTTGCGATAGCGGAAGCGAGCAGCTTCTTCACCAGGCTGGAAGCGTATCTGGGATTGTACTCCAGAATAGCCATTGCGGTCTGAACATCCTTGCCGCGGATCGCATCCAGAACGAAGCAAGCCTTCTGGACGGACACACGCGCGTAGGAAAGTTTTGCGGAGGGGCGGGTCTCTCTGTGCTCCTCGTTTCTTACTCTCTTAATTTGAGATCTATGTCCCTTAGCCATAGATATTCACTCCTTTCACAATCATCCTGCCAATTATCTGACAGAGGTTTTCTTCTCGTCCTTGCCATGCCCTCTGAAAGTTCTGGTTGCGACAAACTCGCCGAGCTTGTGCCCAACCATATCCTCCGTGATGTAGATGGTAACATGCTTGCGTCCGTCATGGACTGCAATGTTATGTCCCACAAAGGAGGGGAAAATCGTGGAGCGGCGGGACCAGGTCTTGATAACCTCGGACTTGTTGCCCGCTGCGTTCATGGCGTCTACCTTCTTCAGCAGGCTGTTGTCTGCGAAAGGTCCTTTTTTCAATGATCTCGACATTTCTACTTTTCCTCCCGATTACTTCAAAGTCTTGCCGTTGCGTCTGCGAACGATCAGTTTGTTGGATGCCTTCTTGCTCTTTCTGGTCTTCAGACCCAGAGCGGGCTTGCCCCAAGGAGTGCTGGGACCGGGACGACCGATACCGGTCTTACCCTCACCACCACCATGGGGGTGATCATTCGGGTTCATAACGCTACCACGGACTGTCGGGCGGATACCCATGTGGCGCTTACGACCTGCCTTACCGATCTTGACCAGGTTGTGGTCAACATTACCAACGACACCGATGGTGGCGCGGCAGTTCAAAGGAACCATTCTCATCTCACCGGAGGGAAGACGAAGGGTTGCATACTTGCCTTCCTTTGCCATCAGCTGGGCGCCTGCACCTGCGCTGCGCACCATCTGACCACCCTTGCCGGGATAAAGCTCAATATTGTGAACCATGGTACCAACGGGGATCTTCTCCAGGGGCAGGCAGTTGCCTACGCGAACTTCCGCATCAGCACCGCTCTCCACCTTCATGCCGTCGGTCAATCCTTCAGGAGCCAGGATGTAGGTCTTCTCGCCATCTGCGTAGCTAAGCAGTGCGATGTTTGCAGTACGGTTGGGATCATACTCGATACCGATCACCGTTGCGGGAATGCCATCCTTGAGTCTCTTGAAATCGATCTGTCTGTACTTTCTCTTGTTTCCACCGCCCTGCTGTTTGACAGTGTTTTTCCCATGATTGTTTCGCCCTGCCTTCTTCTTCAGATTGGAAACCCGGCTCTTCTCATGAGTCGTCTTGGTGATCTCGGAGTAATCGGAACCGGTCATATTTCTTCTGGAGGAAGTATAGGGCTTGTATGTCTTAAGTCCCATTTTCTTTCATCTCCTTTTGTTTAGGTTCGCACAGGATCTGTGCCTCTCGTCCTGTATATTTCCCAGGGACAGTGGTCTTTACAGACCGGAATAGATCTCGATATCCTTGCTGTCCTCAGTCAGC
>JAILIO010000168.1 GCA_024695225.1 Lachnospiraceae bacterium | reverse complement strand
TCCACATTTGCCTTGGCCTGTTTCACTGCGGCATCTGCGGATTTAAGGCTGGAATCCGCAGCCACAAGGGAGGCGTTTATCCCCCACATGGCAGCCACCTCGGAATATTTCTGGTAGTCCGCAAGCTGAAGTTCCGCAAGTTTTATGGCTTCCAGGGTATTCATATAGGCTGTGTCAGCGCTTCCCGCGCTGTTTCTCCCTGTATCTCTGTACATCTCCATCTGATCCTTTGTGCTCTCCAAAGTGCTGATGGTGGATTTGATGGAAGACTTTTGGGTCTCAAGGGCTGTGGTGTCTGCCCCTGCCTTTTTTGCCTTGCTTATGGCGCTGTTTATCGTGTCCAGGGCGGAGTTCGCATTGGAGATGTCATCATTTATGTTGGTGATCTGGGCCTCGTAGTATTCCACGGTCCTGTGGGCTGAATTCGCGCTGTACTGGGCCTCAATGCTGCCGGCCTTTGCGGAATTCAGGGAATACTTGAGCTGTTCTTCATTCTCCAGTATGCCGGCGAAGGTGACTCCGCTCTGAGCCTGGGCTGATGCGTTCTGGGCCAGGGTGGTGTCGTAATTGGCCTTTGCGGTGGTGAGAGATGCATTTGCCTGATCCACAGCTATCCGGGCTGCCTCGTCATCTATGGTGAACAGCAGGTCGCCTTCATTTACATGGTCGCCAACCTCAAAGAATTTTGAGGTCACTTCCCCTGCAACCAGGGGTACCACATTCACAGTGTCCGCATCCACCGTGGCCGCAAATCTGGAGTCGATGGAAACAGTGGACTTCTGCGGGTTCTCAACGCTCACGGCGATGGCGGAAGAGGTCTCTGTCGACTCTTCTGCTGCCTCCTCAGTGCTTCCGCAGCCGGTCATCAAAAGGCAGCAGGAGGAGATGGCAAAAGCCCCGAAAACTGTTTTATTTATTGCTCTTTTTAATTTGTTTTTATCCATAGTGAATAAAATATATATCCTTATTATTTGGATGTCAATTAAAATTAAGAACTTTTTGACCTTGTTTTAGCAAGGCTGCCTGTTGTCATTCTGTCTGCTCCGGGAACCTCAAGTGGCTCAGAGTTTACCGGGTCCGAAGCCTGTGATCGGTTTCTTCAGAGGTTGTCCGGGTCCGAAGCCTGTGATCGGTATCTTCAGAGGTTGTCCGGGCAGAAGCCTGTGATCGGTATCTTCAGAGGTTGTCCTGGCCGAAGTTTGGATCCCTTATCCTCAGAGGTTGTCCGGGCCGAAACTCATTGGCAGGAACTCTCCAAGGGTGTGGGACTCTGCAGAGCCTCCGGGTCCTCGCACTATCACCCTGAAGCTTTCCGGGTCGCAGAACTCACGGAGCACCTGTCTGCACACTCCGCAGGGAGGACAGGCGGCGTCCCCGGATTCCCCCTGTCTCCCGCCGGTTATGGCGATGCGATCAAAATCCCGGACCCCTTCGCTCACAGCCTTGTATATGGCCGTTCGTTCCGCGCATATGCCCGGGGTGAAGGCTGCGTTTTCCATATTGCAGCCCCTGAATATGCGTCCGTCCTTTGAAAGGAGGGCTGCCCCCACAGTGAAGCCTGAGTATGGCGCGTAGGAGTTTTTCCTTGCTTCCTCCGCCTCCGCCAAAAGTTCTGTGTCTGTCATCATTTCTGCCACCTCCGTCTCATAAGGTACCCTGTCCTTTTCGGGGAATGATTTCCTTATATAAATAAGCCCCTGTTTCTTTACACAAAAGACTGTTTGTGTTAATTTACCATAGGTATAGTAAAAGAATCTATATTTTTACGGAGGAAAATATAATGAAAAAAAGACTGATCGCAGCCATTCTCTCATCAGTGATGGTGTTTTCACTGGCAGCCTGCGGAAGCAGCACATCCGGCAGTGCCTCACCGGACAACGCATCACAGGACAACGCTTCATCCGGCAGTGCTTCATCCGAAAGTGATCTGTCCTATATAAAGGAAAAAGGCACACTGATGATCGGGATAACCGATTTCGCACCCATGGACTACAAGGATGACAGCGGAAACTGGATCGGATTTGACGCTGACACCGCGGTGAAGATCGCAGAGTCCCTTGGGGTTGAGGCTCAGTTTGTGGAGATCGACTGGGATAACAAGATCCTGGAGCTGAACAACAAGTCCATAGACGTTGTGTGGAACGGCATGACCCTCACGGATGAAGTGAAGAATTCCATGGAATGCACGAATCCCTACATGAACAACGCCCAGGTGGTGGTGGTGCCCGCAGCTGACGCGGACAAGTACACAGACGCAGCTTCCCTTTCAGGCCTGAGCTTTGCAGTTGAGGCAGGTTCTGCAGGAGAGGCAGCCGCAGGTGAAAACGGCTTTGATTATACTGCGGTCTCTGCCCAGTCCGACGCGGTCATGGAAGTCTCCGCCGGCACCTCCGGGGCCTGCATAATCGACCTTCTCATGGCGGGAGCCATGGTGGGAGAGGGCACCAGCTATGCCGATCTGACACACACTGTGGAACTGACTTCCGAAGAATATGTCATAGGCTGCCGCAAGGGTTCCGATCTGGCTTCATATATAAATGACCAGCTTAAGAAGATGTACGGGGACGGCTCCCTTGTGACCATAGCCGAGACCTACGGAGTGCAGGAAGCTCTGCTTCCTCAGAAATAAGAGGATCTGAATGTTCTGGACAGTTACACTATCACTGCTTCAAGGCTTTGGTGACACATTAAAGCTCTTTGTGATGACGCTGCTCTTCGCGATCCCTCTGGGGCTTGTGATCTCCTTTGGGTCCATGAGCCGCCTCAGGATAGTGAAGACTATAGTCAGGTTTATCGTCTGGGTCATCAGGGGTACGCCCCTGATGCTCCAGCTCATCATCATCTATTACGGCCCGGGGATATTTCTGGACAACAATGTCTGGGGCTCCGGGGAAGGCGGCAGATTTGTGGCTGCTCTGGTTGCATTCTCCATCAATTACGCCTGTTATTTCTCTGAGATCTACCGGGGCGGCATCCAGTCCATCCCCGTGGGACAGTACGAGGCAGGGTATGTGCTGGGCATGACCAGGAGCCAGATCTTCTTCAAGGTGGTGCTGCTCCAGGTCATAAAGCGCATCGTCCCCCCTATGTCAAATGAGATCATAACCCTTGTGAAGGACACCTCCCTGGCCAGGGTCATAGCCGTGTACGAGATCATCTGGAACGGCCAGTCCTTCATTAAATCGGCCGGCATCATATGGCCTCTTTTCTACACCGGCGTGTTCTATCTGGCGTTTTCGGGGCTTTTGACGGTGCTGTTCTCAAAACTTGAAAAGAAACTCTCCTATTTCAGATGCTGATCCTCCCGTATATCTGAAGGAGAAGGATGTGGGGAAAGGGCGTATCAGAGCCCGAGGAAGGTTCTTCCCCATGTTCCTGAAGGAGAAGGATGTGGGGAAAGGGCGTATCAGAGCCTGAGGAAGGATCCTCATTATGATTCTGAAGGAGAAGGGTCTGTAAAGGAGAAAAGTTGGAAGAAACCATCATAAACGGAAATAATGACCTGTCCACGGGAG
>JAILIO010000151.1 GCA_024695225.1 Lachnospiraceae bacterium | reverse complement strand
AGTTACCGGGCTACCAACGTGCCCGTCAGGATCACCCACAAGGAGGTGCTCACCGCAAACAATATGGTCTATCAGGTCCTGGATGACACGGATGTCATAGATACGGTGACCATAAGGGCTCCCAGATCCATAATCGACGCTCTTGACGATGAAAACATCATTGCCACCGCCGATATGAATGAGATGTCAGACGATGGTACCATACCCATCTTCCTGACCACAAATAAATACGCCAGCGATCTGGACAGCATAACCGGAAGCATCAGCCAGGTGGAGCTGCTGGTGGAGAACAAGAAGACAAAGGTGGTCAGGCTCAAGTGCACCACCTCCGGAGAGGTTTCCGAGGGGTATATGGTGGGAGATATCACTCCGGAGCAGAACCAGGTCAGGCTTTCAGGCGGTGAGTCCGCAATCGATTCGGTCAGTTACGCTGCCATCGACGTGAACGTCACGGGATTCACGGCGGATATCAACACCCTTGCGGACATAAAGCTCTGTGACGAGGAGGGAGAGACCGTGGATTCCACCGGCATCACCATGAACGTCTCAGCAGTCAGGGCCAAGGTTGAGATACTGGCTCTTAAAGATGTGTCTGTCAAAGCCACATACACCGGCACCCCTGCCGAAGGTTACTCGGCCCATGGGGCTGTAGTGTCAGATCCTGCAACTGTACAGATTGCGGGTAAATCATCCATCGTATCCTCCATGACTGCAATAGACATACCCGGCAGTGTCCTGGATGTGACCGGTGCCACATCAAATGTGAGCAAGGTGGTGGATCTGGACGATTATCTGATGAACGGTGTCGAGGTGGTGGACAATGGACATGGCAGCAGCGCCACTCTCACTGTGGAGGTCAGCGCCGTGGCGGCAAAGGAGATCGGGCTCAGCTACAACGCCATACAGATAACCGGAGTGCCTGCGGGGTATACTGCTTCCATAAGCCTCCCGGAGGATCACGACGGGAATGCCATAGAGAATTATAAAGTAAACGTTCTCGGATTTGAGGAAGACATTTCAAAGGTAACGGCTGAAGACATAAGTGCATACGCGGATCTCACAGAGGTCTCGGCCGCCCAGGGGGGACCCGGCAAGGGATCTTTCACCGGGGTGCCTGTGACATTTAAACTGTCAGAGGGAAATGAGAACGTTATGGTTTCAGGAAATGTGAACATCACAGTGGGCCTCACCGCCGAAGAGTGAAGACAGCGCAGGACTGTGAGCAGGGTTCTCAGCCCCGGCAGGGGGGAAGACAGATTTGGTGAACCGAAAACCCGTGTTTGGGTGACTGAGAACGGAAAGAGAATGAACGGGCCGTGGGCCTTGTTATAATACTAACAATAAAAGATTGAGAAGATTTGCGTAAAATGTTAGAATGAGTTGATGTTATTGGCATAAGGTCTGTTTTGGTGGGGACAAAAGCAGGCCGCACGGTAATATTTATTATTATCAGGGGGTATCAGTTAATGGTAAGCAGGAAGGTTACTATCAAGAATCCGACTGGATTGCATCTGCGTCCTGCGGGTATCTTATGCAAAGAAGCCATGCAGTACAAGTCGCTTATCACCTTTTCCTTCAGGGAAAACACGGCAAACGCCAAGAGCGTGCTCTCTGTGTTGGGGGCATGCGTAAAAGCAGGTGATGAGATCGAGCTTCATTGCGATGGCGAGGATGAAGAGGACGCGCTTGGAGCGCTTGTAGCTGTCATCGAGAGCGGTCTCGGTGAGTGACCGTAAAACAGAAGATGTGAGGCTCGGGAAGCGGACGGTTTTCCTGTGCAATAGGGAATTTGAGTATTCATGTCACTTTTAAGTGTTATAGTTCCATGTTTCAATGAAGAAGAAAATGTATCGGATTTTTATGAAGAACTGTTAAAGAATTCCGGTTTTTTCAGTGAAAATAATTATTCTTTTGAGATCATTTTCGTAGATGACGGCTCCAAAGACGGCACAGTCAGGGAAGTAAAGAAACTTATCGAAAAAGATGAAGGGGTCCATCTCCTGTCTTTTTCCAGGAATTTCGGAAAAGAGGCAGCTATCTATGCGGGACTGCAGAAGTCTGCGGGAGATCTGATCGCCATCATGGATGCGGACCTGCAGGACCCACCGTCTCTTCTCCCCGAGATGTTCAAATGTATTGGTGAGGGCTATGATTCGGTAGCCACAAGGCGGGTGGACAGAAAGGGTGAACCTCCTGTCAGGAGTTTTTTTGCAAGAGCCTTTTACCGCATCATAAACCGTATGTCCAGGACAGAGATCGTGGACGGAGCCAGGGATTACAGGCTTATGACCAGGAGATTTGTGGACGCAGTGCTGCAGCTCACCGAGTACAACAGATTCACAAAGGGTATCTTCTCCTGGGTCGGCTTTGAGACCAAATGGCTGGAGTATGAGAATATAGAGCGCAGAAAGGGAGAGACCAAGTGGTCCTTCTGGAAACTTTTCTGGTATGCGCTGGACGGTATAGTGGCTTTCACCACTGCCCCCCTCACCTTTGCGGCTTTTCTGGGAGTGCTGTTCTGTGTCGTAGCCTTTATTCTCATAGTAGTGACCATCATCAGGAAGGCGGTGTTTGGGGATCCCACCAGCGGATGGCCTTCCCTTGTATGTATCATCAGTCTGGTCTCCGGGGTGCAGCTTTTCTGCCTGGGGATCGTTGGGCAGTATCTCTCAAAGACCTATATGGAGGTGAAGAGGCGGCCCATATACATCCTCAGGGAGGATATCTGATCTGTGGAAATGGTGAGCGTTGTGATCCCGGTGCACAATGCAGAGGCCTTCCTCGCTGAGACTCTGGACAGTGTGTATGCCCAGCGGGATTCCGGCATCCCTCTGGAGATCGTCGCAGTTGACGACAGGAGCACCGACGGCAGCCGCAGAGTGCTTGAAGAGTGGGCGGAGAACCACGGGGATATCAGTCTCAGGATCATTGACAATGAGAACGCCGCCGGGCCTGCGGGGGCCAGGAATACGGGCATC
>JAILIO010000106.1 GCA_024695225.1 Lachnospiraceae bacterium | reverse complement strand
TTTTGGAAATAAAGACAACCTCGTCGGAAGACATATCTCCCATATCTTTCAGAGCTTCCTCCGTAATGTGGAGACATCTGTCCATGGCTTTCAGAAGGAACTCGTGGTCCTTCAGTTTTTCCTTGCTCCATTCAAAACCGGAGAAATCGATATGCCGAAGTTCAAAACCCTTATTTTTTGCCAGCTTGCCGGAGTAGTAAAGCAATGGTCTGTCTTTCGTATATCCCATTCCCGGGAAGATCACTGCGATCTTTCTCATATGATGCACTCCTTATGACTATCCGCTATGCTGAAACATAGGGAATCTATTGCTTTCTAACAAACCAGCCTTCGCTTCCAATGATGCAGTCTAAACTCAGTTTTCAAAACATGTGGGAATTCTCAGGTCAAGTCTGTCAGGTCCTTTACATTCTACATTCGGTCAGTTCAGAAAACAATCCCGGCCATGTCTTTATTTACCCACCCGGCTTCCCGGGTTGTGCTTGCCTTGGAATTTCTTACCGGGCTATTTATCAGTCCCCCTCCCGGTTTCCCAGGTTGTGCTATTTCCGATCCTGGGATAAACTGAACTGAAGGGAGAACACGCAATGAACAATACCACTCTGGTGTATATCATAAGGGATGACAGGGTCCTTCTGCTGTGCCGTGACCGCAAGGAAAATGACGAGAACGCGGGGAAATGGATCGGCGTAGGGGGACATTTTGAAGAGGGAGAATCCCCGGAAGACTGCATGAAGCGGGAAATGCTGGAGGAGACCGGACTTAAGGCACTCTCTTGGAAATACCGGGCGGTGGTCACCTTTGTCTCAGACAGATACGGCACCGAATATATGCACCTCTTCACCGTCTCGGACTTTGAAGATACACGGGGAAATAAAAGGGAGCCTGACTGCGACGAGGGGACTCTGCGCTGGGTGCCGGTTGAGGACATGCTGAAACTCCCCCACTGGCCCGGAGACGAGCTTTTCCTGAAGCGGATATTTGAAGACAATGCGCCCTTCTTCTCACTAAAGCTCACCTACAGAGGAGACGACCTTGAGGCCTTTGAATTTGACGGAGTGCGGGAGGCCTGAATCCCGGGTGGAAACGGACCGCACTGACAGACCTTCCCAGCCGGAAAGCCAGTGCACCTGTGTCCCGGGTGGAAACGGATCATACAATAGCGAAAGACTATGTTTGACAAAGATGAAGAACTGAAAAAACTTCCCAAAATGCCCGGTGTATATATCATGCACGGGGAAAAGGACGAGGTGATCTACGTCGGCAAGGCGAAGAACCTCCACAACCGTGTGCGCTCTTATTTCCGCAAGGTTGTGGGAAGGGGCCCCGCCATCGACCGCATGGTGTCCCAGATCTCCCGCTTCGAGTACATAGTGACAGACACGGAGCTGGAAGCCCTGATCCTGGAAAACAACCTGATAAAAGAGCACGAGCCCAAATACAACACCATGCTCAGGGACGACAAGACCTACCCCTATATCAAGGTCACGGTAAATGAGCCCTTCCCCCGCATACTCTTCGTAAGGCGGGTAAAGAAAGACCATTCCAGGGTTTTCGGCCCTTATTCCTCCTCCTATGCGGTGCGGGAGACCATAGAACTGCTGAACAAGATCTACGGACTCAGGACCTGCTCCATGAAACTTCCGGAAAACGCGGGAAAAACACGGCCATGCCTCAATTATCATATGGGACAGTGTTGCGGTCCCTGCACCGGAAAGCTCAGCCGGGAGGAGTACCGGGAGCGCGTGGACAGCGCCCTTTCCTTTCTGGACGGCAAATACGAACCTGTGATAAATGAGCTGGAAGCCAAGATGAACAAGGCTTCTGAGGATCTGGAATTCGAGGAGGCCGCAAGATACCGGGACCTCATCTCCAATGTGAAGAGCATCCTGCAGAAGCAGAAGATCACGGATTACGACGAGGAGGACAGGGACATAATCGCCCTTGCCAGAGGCGAATGGGATGCGGTGGTCCAGGTTTTCTTTATCAGGTCCGGGCGGATGATCGGACGTGATCATTTCTATATGACCCATGTGGCGGAGATGCCGGATGCGGATGTTATGTACGGCTTTGTCAGGCAGTACTACGCCGGCACCCCCTACATCCCAAAGGAGATAATGCTCGGGACCTCAATACCTGACAGCGGTCTCATAGAAGAATGGCTGTCCTCCAGAAAGGGGCGTAAAGTCAGGATCCTTGTGCCGGAGCGGGGCAAAAAAGAAAAGCTTGTGGAGCTTGCCAAGGAAAACGCCCGCATTGTCCTCACAAAGGATTCCGAGCGGATAAAGCTTGAAAATGCCAGGACCACCGGGGCGGTGATGCAGATCTCAGAGCTTTTGGGGCTGCCGAAGATACACCGGATGGAAGCCTTCGACATATCGAACATCAGCGGGTTCCTGAATGTGGGATCCATGGTGGTCTTCGAGGACGGGCAGCCAAAAAAGAGCGAGTACCGCAAATTCCGCATAAAAACCGTGGCTGGGCCGGATGATTACGCCTGCATGAGGGAAGTGCTGACCAGACGCTTTGAGCACGGCATATCCGAACTCAAGGGGGAGGACGGGTCCGGCAGGCAGGCCTTCAGCGTGTTTCCGGACATACTCCTCATGGACGGCGGCAGAGGTCAGGTGAACATCGCAACGGAAGTGCTGAAGGAACTGGGGCTGGACATCCCTGTGGCTGGTATGGTAAAAGACGATTTCCACAGGACCAGGGGCATCTATTGGAAAAATGAAGAAGTTCCCATAGACACCCATTCCGAAGGATTCAAACTGATCACCCGGGTGCAGGATGAGGCTCACAGGTTCGCCATAGAATACCACCGTTCTCTTCGGTCAAAAAATCAGGTTCAATCGGTGTTGGACCAGATCCC
>JAILIO010000090.1 GCA_024695225.1 Lachnospiraceae bacterium | reverse complement strand
TGAAAAGCCTTGATGATAAAAGAAACGTCTCGTGTTGAATGATCCGTTGATCAGCTGCTAAAAAGAATTTAAATCGCTCCAGAACATACTGAACATTGAGTTCATCGTAAATCCAAAAGAGATGATATGTCAAGATTTTTTCGGCCAAGGATAGGCCAAGGATAGGCCAAGGAACATAGAAAAATACCATTGTTCCAATTGTATAAGTGATATAATGACTGTGTGTTGGTTGCTTTAGCAAATGACTTTTCAGCATAGATATGGCGCCCTTGTTACTTTAGCAAATGACTTTTCAGCATAGATATGGCGCCCTTGTTGCTTTAGCAAATGGCTTTCCAACCTATATATGATAGCACTAGTGCTTTAGCAAATGTCATCCATCATAGATAAGGCACCACCGTTGCTCTTGCAGACAACCGACTATCGCGGATACAGCAATTCAGTGACTTTGTTACTTTGCTACTATGCTGCTTTGCTGCTTTGTTACACTGCTGCTTTACTGCTTTACTGCTTTACTGCTTTACTGCTTTGTTACTTTGTTACTTTGTTGCTTTGTTACTTTGTTGCTTTGTTGCTTTGTTGCTCTGGTGCTTTGGTGCTCTGGTGCTCTGTTACTTTGTTACTCTGTCACTTTTGTAAGCAACCGATCATCACAATTTCAGGAGGTGTCTATGAAAACCATGGAAACATTTTCAAAGATCAAGGATGTGAAAAAAGCCAGGATCGGCCTGTACAGCGCAGGCCTCCACACCTATTGGGGACAGTTCGCGGGACTTCTGGACTGCCTTAAGGAGTACAACGCCTACATAGAGAAGCGGCTGTCCGAATTCGGCGAAGTGTACAATTTCGGGATCGTAGACACCGAGGACAAGGGGCGCGAAGCCGGCGAATACTTCAACAGAGAAAATGTAGACATCGTATTCTCCCACGCCGCCACCTACTACACCAGTTCCTGTGTACTTCCCGTACACCAGATAAATAAAGCCCCGGCCATTATTCTGAACCTGCAGCCCACGCCGGAAATGGCCTATGAGTCCACCGGCACTGACAGATGGCTCGCTCAGTGCGTAGGCTGTTCTATCCCCGAGATATCAAATGCGATGAACAGGGCCCGGATGCCTTTCCGTGTGGTGAACGGGCTGCTCGGTCTCGACTACACGCCTTCATTTGCAAAGGCGGACGAAAACACGAAGGACAGGCCGGAGGCAATAAAAGCCTGGAACGAGATCGCGGACTGGTGTATGGCTGCCACGGTCAAGAGGACTCTGACCCACGCCCGCTTTGGCTTCCTGGGAGGTTACTACAGCGGAATGCTGGATATGTATTCGGACCTCACCATGCTCCAGGCGCAGACCGGGCTGGATGTAGAGATACTGGAGATGAGCGATCTGGACGCTTATCTGAAGGAGGTCACAGACGTAGATGAAGCCCGTATGCTTGAAACCATCAACCGTTTCTTTGAGATCTCCGGAGACTCGCCCTCAGATCCCATTGCCAAAGCGCCTACAGAAGACCAGCTCAAATGGTCTGCAAGGGTAGCCTGCGCCCAGGAAAAAATGGTCCGAGACCGGAACCTTGACAGCGTATCCTACTACTACCACGGAAATAATGACCACTTCGAAGATGTACAGAGCGGATTCATAGTCGGTTTCTCACTGCTCAATGCCCAAGGTATTGCCTGCTCAGGCGAGGGCGATATAAAAACCGCTCTGGCAATGAAGATCGCGGATATATGCGGCAAGGGTGGCAGCTTCTGCGAGATCGTGGCAGCGGACTTTAACAGAAACACCATGATCCTGGGCCACGACGGTCCTTTCCATATCGCGATATCCAATAGGAAGCCCCTGCTTCGCGGCATGGGCGTGTACCATGGAAAGAGAGGCAGCGGAGTATCTGTTGAGGCGAAAGTGAGGCCGGGAGCCGTCACCACTCTGGGCGTCACCCAGACAGGGGATGGAAGGCTCAAGTTCAACATCAGCGAGGGTGAGGCAATAGAAGCACCGATACTTCTGAACGGAAACACATCGACTCACATCAGGTTTGACTGCCCGCCTGCAGAATATATGGACAAATGGTTTGCAGAAGCTCCCACTCACCATCTGGCGTTGTCTGTAGGCCACAACGCAGGACTGTTCAAGAAGATCGCAAACCTTATGGATATACCCTGCGCGGTTTTCTAGGCGATCAAGGCTATTTTCGCACCCATAGCTGACATGCGAACATCCGCTTGTTGTAATACTCATATAGTACATTGATAAGTTAAGATTGCCAGTTGCTATCACAAACAAATCTGAAAAATGATACCCTTGATAGTGTAAAATCTTAAAGGATTTAAGGCCAAAACATAACAAAGGTCTATATGCTATATAAAATATGTATCCTGAATTATATCAGGTAAAGGTATCTGGCTAATATCATTAAAAGACCGATATGGAATACTTCGTGATTTTAAAAATATCAACCATGAGCTGATAAATAGCCAATAATAACTTGACCTCCCTTGGTTAAGTCAAATACTTTTCCGTGATACGATATTGATCTGATTAGAATCAGATATGAATAATATTCTATCCGCAAATATCAGAATCCGCATGAGCTTATAAATGATAATGACAAAGAAATGCACCTTCTCATGAAAGTGCAGCGTTGCACAATGACAAAGAAACTCACCTTCTCATGAAGGTGCTGAGTTGCACAGAATCCCGGCAGACGAATGCATGAGTTCTCACTCACTCATGTATTTCTGCAGCAAAGCGATACGGGAGCCTGTTTCGGTTTTTCTGTAAATTGACGATGTCAGGCTTACAAAGCCACGTCTGGACACTCCCATCTCCTTTGCCATTTCATCTCCCTTCTCGTCTTTCGTGACGAGGAGTTTAAATGCTTCTTTTTCCCTGTCTGTAAGACCATATTTGCCGGCAAAAGCTGCGATCCTGTCAGATGCGGCAGCACTTGAGCTGACGCTACCGTCATCGTTTGTCTCTTCTAAGGATTCAGAGCCGAAAATAAAGTCGTCGTCTTCCGAAGTTTCAGTACTACCGGATAACCCACCGGCACCATTTGCTCCTTCCATGGTTTCAGTACCGTAAGACAAGCCACCTGCAGCGCCATTAATGACACCCCCACTGTAAGCTCTGTTCTCCCGAATCCCATCATCATAGAACACTCCATCCTTCAACATCAGCAGCAGGATCAGTATGAGCAGCAGCGTATCCAGCACAAGCGCTACCAGCACGGGCATCCCCGAAAATCCTATGAGCACCATAAACCCTGTCAACAGATTGTCTATTGCCCTGTAAGATACGGGGGCGTATTTATTTCCGGTCTCCACAGAATATACGATCAGACGGAGGGTGTTGTACACCAGGCTCAACCCCAGATACACATAAAATAAACATATATCAAATACAAAAAACCTCTCGTCCGTCAGAAATGCCGGCATAAGCACGGAAATGATGGCCGCCACCAGCATTACAACAGATGCAGTCCGTTTTTTCTTCACATCCCAGAGAAAACCCATGCCCACAGCTCCCACGGAGTACAAAAGTCTCGGCCATGAAAAGAAGTCCGCTGTGTCAAAGAGTCTCTCCAGCTGACCGTCTATATAAACTGAAAACAACACAAAGCAAAAAACCGCGGCCAGCAGACGTATAAAGCCCGGATTTATAATGCGGCCTTGGAAACGAACATCTCCTGATCCGGATACAGCACCAAGTCCTCTGTCCTTTGTATATCCGGATAAAACCATACGACCTGAAGGAGTGTTACTTGCATATCCCCCGGTTACATAGTGGTCATCTGAATCCTCTCCGACAACAAGGGTGTCATTTGCCTCCCCTCCGGTCACAAGATCTTTACCCACAGCCTCTCGAATTGCATGATCTTTACCAATAGTCGCTCCGGCTGCAAAGCCTTTACCTGCATCCTCTCCTGCTACGCTGTCCGGATCCCCTTCACTGGCACTTAAAAGTGCCGCATCAGCTCTGTACTCATTTACCACCATCAGGAAATAAAGACAGCACATAAGGACAGGGAGCAGAACCCCGATATCAAACCTGATCTGTATAAAATACTGGATAATAATGGATGCCCCAAAAGAAATGCCCAGCATGCAGCCTATGTCGGCTTCATCGTACATGTCTTCCGCAATATGCATGTACGCTATACCCTGGCTGTAACCGACGACAAGCGGGATCACTATCATCAATGCGACCACATAGCCATAGTCCCTTACATAACCCGCAGACAGCACTCCTACAGCATATATCACGAAAGACACGACCATGAGCGCCTTTAGCATACGGCGCTTCAGGCCAACGGTCTGCAGCAAGAACGGATATATCAGCATGCCTGCACCCACCGCAAAAGATTGCAACATATATAAATACAGATGTCTATCCTGAATGCTACCCGCCACATCCCGGTTCAGCATGCTCATAGTAGCTGTATATATAAAGCATACCACCGTAAAGTACAGGATCCTGCGTATTAGATTAGTATGTGTGTCTGTTGTTTTCATGTCTTATCAGCAAATGCCAAAACTCCCACTTATGTCATAAAATCCTATGATCTCCAAATGGTCAACCTGCTCATTATTTTTGAACATTTTGCCACTGTTTGTCAACTCAACAGCTTGTGACCGGGACATCCCCAAGATATCTCCTTTGCCCTACGGATTTCAAAAATTCTCCGTCTTTTCATATGCCTATATCTGGGGCACTTCCCAACATCTCTTTTTCCGTTCGATTTTCAGCAATGGTTCTTTCTCTACTGCCTATAGCCAAGACACCTCCTTTGCTGCATTTTCAGCAAAGAAGGTGTCTGAGATTCAGATCATAACAAAGCCTGTCATATTGGCTCTGCGGTCACACATTTAACCGGAACATACAGTTTCGCACCTGCGCATCTTGAATTTAACCGGCACATACATTTTCGTACCTGCGCAACTCGCATTTAACCGGCATCTATGGTTTTGTATCTGCGTATCACATATTTTACCGGTTTACCTTAAGCATCGACAAGGCACATGCACCGCGCTGTACACCCGCATATCATGTGTTTTACAAGTCTGCCTGCAAGCTGCATGATCAATTGTTTCCCCCGGTTTTCCACCAGGTCTCCGCTGTTCTCTTGCCTATCTTGAACTTGAGAACCTTTGTGCCGCTGTAAGCCCCGCTTCCCTGTACGATTGCGATAGCGCCGCTGTTCTCGCGGACATTGTTGTAATAGCCCAGGATCTTGAACCCATCAGAGTCGCTGTCAGCATCCACCAGCGCCACATCTGTTCCGGCAAATGCTCTGGACTTGAAGTCATCCTGTTCCAGGGTGATCTCACTATTGGTAAATTCCTGAGGATTTACGGCGAATTTACCTTTTGCAATGTTCTTAACCGATGACTTGTCAGCCATAAGTCTGTAAACTGCCACAGGCGCATCTGACCCCTCGGGAAGAGCATACAGACCGCTTGTCCCCGCTGTGATCTTGACAGCCACATAGCTGCCCTGGGCCATAACTGCCTTGTCTGCGATCTCAGAACCCAGAGTATTGCTGTCGGAGTCATACTCATAGAAGGTTGCAGTATAATCCTGCTTTGCAAGTTTCTTTCCGGATCTGTCGTAAACCGTCACATTCTGCTTCCAGTTGTTGTTCTTATTTTCCTTGCACACTATGTCGGGAGCGGCAATAAACACTGAACTTGAAAGGTCTGCCGCAGTGATAGTGTACTTGACTACGCGACTTCCCGTATAATTCCCCTTTCCTTTGATGGTCATCTCAGGAGCCTTCGCAGCATCTCTCGCAGCAACGGCCTTATTATTCTTGTAGGTCACTTTGAAATCAGCGCCGTCCAACAGTGTCTCATCATTGTATGTGAGTTCAGGAATGATCTGGGCTCCGGCCTTCACATATTCGGTTTCAAGAGAATCTTCGTTTGCTACGGCAACCTGATCATTGCCTTCGGAATCCTTGGCTGAAAGGTCAATGGGCAGTATCTTGTAGTTCTTCACAACTTTGCCCGAATAACCCCTCAAAGGATTTCCTGTGAAGGTCATTTTAACCTTTCCTGCATTTCTTATTTCTGAATATGAGATGAAATAATCAGCATCTTCCTTGTCGAGATATATGCTTCCTGTGAGCTCAGTCTCGCCGTCCATCACCTTAAATGATCCATTCTGGCTGAGATTTTCTCCGGTATATGTAAGGTCAGAAGGCGTCCAGTCACTGCTGCCGTCTGATCCCATGATCTTTAACGTCTTCAGATCTGTTCCGGTGATATTGAATGTGAGCACCTTTGTACCTGCATATCCCTCATTCACATCAAATGTGACCACCGCGCTGGCTTTTCCAACCGCAGCTCCGTTTTCAACGGTTACTGTGTATGCTTCTCTGTCCACATCATTGCTTCCGCTCTTCACAGAGAGAATGATGTCATTTGTGTCTTCAGGGCCGACGGTGATGCCGCTTGCCTTATAACTCACAGCCTTCTTGTCCAGACTGATCTTAAGTTTATTTACAGGCACAACGCTTGAGGAGTCATAGATGACGAAGTCTGCAACCTTGGCTGATCCATCATAATTTCCGATAAATTCCGCATATATCTGGTATTTGCCTGCATCAGCACATTTATCAAGGGCTGTGGAGGTATCCCCGTCTTTGTAATATTTAAGAGTATAGTCCTTATTCTTCTTCAGGGCCTTTCCGTTATAGATCACCTTGGGAGCGGGAGCATAACTCTTACCGGCCTTGTATGCAACAGGCTTGACCTCAGCTGAGGTGATTTCTCCATCCTCAAGCTCAATAGGTGAGATTGTGAAGTATTCAACATGAGATCCGCTGTAAAGCCCCTTGAGTTTCACCGTAAGCTGAGGAGCCAGTTTCGAGTCGAAGTCTTTGTCATCTTCAGAGATCGTGTATGCGTTGACATTGTTCTTGAAACTGACAGCATAATCTCTGCCTTTAATGAGCCTGTATTCCCCGTCATAAACCTCAAATGCAGGTGTTATCTTGGAACCGGTGTAAGTGTATCCATCATCCCGATATTCCACATATATTTCACTTGTGGATTCTTCTTGTTTGCTGACCACTACTGTAAGCTCTGCCTTTATGGTATCTGTCAGCTCTGTACTGAGACTGTCAGGATCGATGGTTGCGGTAATGACTGCCTTCCCCGCTGAGACTGCTGTAATCACTCCGCCGTTCACAGTCGCCACTGAAGGGTTGCTGCTGCTCCAGACGATACTGCCGCTGGCATCCGCAGGCTGTTTTGTGGCTGTTATTGTTACAGTACCATTCGGCTCAAGACTTATGGTCTTTCCGGTCTGATCACTGCCGCTTGAATCTTTAAGGATGATACCTGTGGGAATCAGTTCGGTAACCTTCACAGTGACTTTGTCAGTTACGGTTCCCTCATTATTGTCGGTGACAGTTACGCTTACCTCGGACTCTCCAATGCCAACTGCGGAAACTATTCCGTTTTCAACAGTCACTGCAGAAGTATTTGTGGATGCCCATTCCACGGATTTATACTTCGCAAGGACCGGCTCAACGGCCGCAGTGAGTGTCACCGTTCCATCCTTATAAAGACTTATGCTGTCTCCCACATCCGTACCGTCTTTTTTGATCACGACCGCAGTGGGCACCACTTCCTTCACAGTGAGGTTTACTGTAGCTGTTTTAACATTTTCCCCACTGCCGACAGAAACGGTAATAACAGCAGTTCCCTTTGATACTCCCGTTATAAGACCTCTGCTGACTGTGGCCACAGTTTCTGCGGACGATGTCCAGCTCTCCGCATCCGTGACGCCCGCAGGGCTGATATCCGCAACCAGCGCTACAGATTCTCCTTCGTAGATCTCCATGGAGGAAGCCGTTTCTTCACAGTTTTTCTCATGGACAGAGATGGATTCGGGAACTAACTTTGTGGCCTTAATATTTATGGTTACATCCTGATCAGGCACAGAAAATTTGTATGTTGTCTGTCCGGTAGAAGAATTCTTCTCATATACAACAGCACTTTTATCTTTTTTTGTTATTTGAACAACCGCAGAATTTTGATCATATCCCGAGCTGAGATAAGTATTGAAGGTTATATCACTACCTGCTTCGTATTTGCCCGGAATAAAATCTGTATATAAACCTTCAGCTTCAAGGCCTATTTTCACATAAGTAGATGTATCCACATCTACAGTCATGGTGACGGCCGTGTTGGCACTGAGTGTCAGTGAATAAAGACCTGTGGTCTCATCAGGAGTCATGGTCTCTTCACTTCCACCCTCCACAGTCTTTTTAACCACAAGATTCTTGTAACCCTCTTTTACCTCTGCGTTGAATGTGATCTCTGTATCCTTGTAAAATGAGGTAACGTTTGCTGAAAGTGATGTGCTGATCTTAGTATCGTCATAAGTCACATCAAGATCGGCTGTCGTGGTTTCGGGAACATAGGTGAGAATAACTGCAGCAACATGAGCGTCTTTACTGGCTCCCTTAAGTATAGTATGAGTTCCACTATTTACTGTTGTTGTTGCCAATCCTGAAACAGGCTCAACCACCGTACCATCAACTTTTACTTTTCTTTCATCCTCTCCATTGATAGTAAAGATATAAAGCGTACAACCATCTTTTTCCGTAACAAATGTTATTCCTTTTGAGCTGGTCACTTGCAGAAATTTCTTCTTTGTTGAGGTGTCCCCATAAGGTCCAAAAGTAATACCTGATATTTCTGCAGAACCGGTTACTTTTTTATATTCACCTGTAGATGCATTTCCTTCGAGAGCAAATAACGAAGTGGTTCCTGTCACTTTTCCTGTATTCAGGTTCCATATTTTTGTATTATTTGCAGTCGTTGTTCCGGTCTCAGTAAAGTCGTAAACCCATGCCGTAGGGGCGGGTGTGTAATCAGCATACACCGCATACAGAGTGGTATCAGCCGTGGGTTTCCAGGTTGTTGTATCTATGTATACAGTTCCGTTCTCAGTCTCACTCCAGCCCTTGAATTCCTTGCCTGCGGGAGCATTGATCGAAGGCACATTTGCAAGTGTGTTTCCATCTATGACAGTCTCTGTATACCCGGTAGTCTCATTGATGTAGTAAGTCACTGTATATTTTGTGACATCATCTCCGGTGGATTCCTTAATGGCATAATAAGTTGTATCTGCCATCACATTGATATCCATGATTTCATCAATTGTGACCACATCCGCTTCATCTCCTGTGGCAGACCAGCCCAGCAATGTCTCATCCGCAGTGAGAGAAACAGAAGGTATATCTGCTCTGTCGATAAAATCTCCGCGTTCCTTCTTTATCGCGGCCAATGTTTTATCGCCATTCACAAAGGTCACAACATTGTAGGGATCTGCCCTCTCATCAACGGAGGCAGTCAGGCTAACCTCATAAAAACGAAGTTCACTGGCATTTGAATCTGCGGCCTGGGCATCAAGGTCATACTCAAGCTTATATGTGCCTGCCACTCCCAGCTTGTAAGAAATAGTCTGGGTTCCGCCACCTGCGATCTGATTTTCTTTTCCGGCGGAATTTTCAGCTGTGTATGATCTACCATCTGGACCAGTCAGTTTAAAGTGGGCAACCCCGGAGGATTTTCCGGTACGTCCGCTTATATACAGAACAGCTGCGCCGTCAGGGACCTCTACAGTTAACATACCGTTTGTGCTGACAGTCCCGGTGGAATCTTTTTCGTATCTGATCCCGATGGTGTTCTTATTTTTTGAAGGGATCTTCCAGTCATTGAAAGTAAAGGGCCCGTACACCAAAGGATTGTCATCATCCTGTGCGATATAGGCTGTGGAGAGTCCGCTGCTGATGGCCGCCCCATATTTTTCAGCGTTTGAGAATGCACCTATCTCTGACAGATAGGATGCAGCCTGAAATTCTGCGCTGTATGTATATACATATTCTTTTATGACTGCCGTGAAAGTCACATCTTCAGTTATGGTATAAGATGCAGGATCCACCGCATCATCAGTTGTGGTTCCCAGAGACCAGCACTGGAAACCGTCTATGTCGGATACATCCGGAATATCAGATGAACTCACGGTCTTTCCATCTTCCACCTGCACCATTGTGATGACACCGTCCACATCAAAGCTTACATCGTGATAGACGATCTCTTCTTCTTCAGGAGTCTTTGCAGAAGCAGTAAGTGTAATAGTCACAGCGCTTGCAGGCATTGTGAAACTGTAAGTATTGTCAGTCTTCTTGTAGCTCACCTGGGTCCCGCTGGCTCTCTTTATAACCACACTCATGTCATAATTGTCTGCATCGTCTACCGTTGCAACAAAGCTGACTGTCGCTCCCTTTTTGTAGGTTGCTGAAGGTGTGGTGGAAACAGTCACTCCATCACCTGCATTCAGAGTCACCGCATAGTCCGTATCATCTACAACAGGGTCTGACCCGCCGCCGGATGTGCTAACGGTGCACACTGTAGCGGAAACGATCCTGATGTTAAAGGTTTCTGAAAGATGATCAGCATCATATTTCAGCGTGAAATCACCGCCGGCAGTTATCTTTTTGGTTACCACGGTAGTGTCACTGCTGCCGGAAAGATCACCCTTAAGAACACTGGTTCCACTGCTGTCTGCAATTTCATAATATGAGGTTCTGAGAGTACCGTCTGCCTCTTTGCCGTCACTGCACAACACAAAACGGATCACGCTGTCTGCAGGCACATCTTTCACGGTGAAGGTACCGCAATTCTCTGCAGCAGATGATTTATAAAGGGAGATCCTGTCTGTCTTGCCCTTGATGGTTTTGGGTTTTATCAGAGAGAAGTTTCCGTAGTCAACGCTGTCTGCGATGACATGGGAATCCGTTGTGGTATCTGCGCTCTGACTTGTGAGGAATTCAGAAGAAACGAATTCGTACCCTTCGACAGGTGTGTAAATGGTGACTGTTTTTCCTGCGCTGGATTCTGCTTCGTAAGTGGTACGGGCGGCAATTCCCGCAGCATTATACCTGTTTGCAGCCGCGTCCTTGTCACCTATGACTCTCGCATAAAAAGGATCTGAAATACTTGAAGATACAACTGTTGAGGCAAAACCGCCTATAGATACCAATGCAGTCTTGTAATTTACGACCAGCGACTTCAGTGCGCTGTCAACAGCATAGGACACGTCAGCGGCTGTGGTCTCACCTGCAGCATCTGCTCCGAAATCCCACCGGAGGTCTCCGCCTTGCACACGACCTGCATGGGCCATAACCTGGGCGGGAACATCCGCCGCAGCATCTATATCTCCTTTTTCCACACCCAGGTCTTCATTTGTGTCAAAGTTCGTATATGTCGAACCGCCCTGGTAAGCTGCAACTGTTGAAGGAACCGTAGTTGAACGTTCTGCAACAAAGTATGCATCGAACTGCTCTGTTGAAGCTGCGTCCAGATCGTAAGGTACAGTCACTCCCTTACGGATATAGTTCTCACAGGCATATGGTATGACGGTTATATTGCTGCCCTCGAACAGATTACCGTAGGCCTTTATTATTCCACCGTCCTCACTTGAGAATGTGGCATGTTCTTTTGAAGAGGTAGTACCCCCTGCATATATATCGCTTCCCTGCATGGAACTCAGCATGGGATACTGGCAGTTTCTGAAATAGTTGGAATCCATGAAAATGGATGATCTGTAAGCTGCTCCCGCTCCGTATTTGGATATGCCGTCATAGAAGTTGTTGTAGGAGTGGACGGACATGGTACGCACACGGGGATGCCTGGAATCTGAATGGTCAAACCAGTTGTGGTGATAGGTAATGAAGTTCTCGCCACTTTCGGATTTCATACCGCAGAGAGATGCTTTTCCGCTGTCCCAGAAGTGGTTGTAGCTGTATGTCTGATACTGGGAATTGCCTTTGACATCGATGGTGCCGTCGCCCTTGGCCTGGTCGGAATCTCCGCCGGTGCTGCCGTAGAAGATGTCGCAGTTGTGGACCCAGCTGTAGAGATTGTCGGTATCC
>JAILIO010000146.1 GCA_024695225.1 Lachnospiraceae bacterium | reverse complement strand
GGGCGCTGGAAAGCGATGAACTCTGCTGCAGTTTCTGCATATCGCTGTAGAGGCTCTGTGAAAACTGGGTGAAGAAAGACACAACCGCATCGGGATCGCTCTCTATCATCTGACGGAGCAGATTGTCGGAACTCTTTACATTTGAATTGGTCTCATCCTCGTCACCATCGATATGAAGCGCATGCTTTTCATTATCCTCGGACTCAAAATATGAAAGTGTATTTATGCCAAAGCTGGAAAGATAAAGAGTCTGTTCACTTCCGTCCGATCCAGTCACCGTAAAGCCTTTGAGCACCGCATTCTGAAGAGCACTGGCCAGAGTAGATACATTACCGTCCCTGTAAAGAACCGAAGATTTGACCTTCTCTTCCCAGTCCTCAACTTCCGAATCCGACATCCCGTCTTTCTCATCTGACAAAAGCGGCTCATAATCCTCACTGTCTGTGTTGTAGTTCTTGTCCAATTCGTTTATGAGTGATGAATAATCTGTCACAAACTTCTTTATCATATCGTATATGCCGGATGTGTCCGCTTTGGTGGTCATCTGGATCTCGTCCCAAGTATCAGTGGCCTCATCATATTCATTGACCTTATTTGCGGTGATGGTCAGTCCGTTAACCGTTATGGTGTTGCTGGAATCCTTGTATTCAACACCGTTCAGATAAATGATGGCATCCTGCCCATCCACTTTTTTGGCCGAATCTGAATCCAACCCCAGTCCGGAAAGGATCTCGCTGTCTGAATCTGATGTGAATTCAAAATCATATTTTTCCCCGGTATCCTTGGATGCGATATAAAAACGATTGTATGTGTAATCAAAACTGGCATTGACCCCGGCAGATTTCATTTTGGAAAGGAAACCCGAGATCGTCATATCTTCACCAATCGCTATCTCAGTGGCATCACCGCTTCCCACCTTCAGGCTGATGCTTCCGGAGGAGACACCCAGATCGGAAAGCAGGGTGGAGGAACTGATCTTGTCCGAACTTGCCGTTTCAGAAAGTGCAACCTCACCGCCCGTCATATAGCCTGACTTTGCCAGCTGATGCACTGACAGTGTCTGGGATGAATACATGGCAGACGAACTGGTAGACACAGACGCATAAGAAGAATCGGAAAGTTCCGTCTTCTTTTTCGAATAAGCCGTGGTCAGCCTCAGATCTGACAAAGATGAGTTATAAAAACTGAGGACCTTTGTGTTAAGGGATGACCAGGCCTCTTTCTTGTAAGAAAGAGCCAGCTGTTTTTTCTTTACGCTTGATACTTTTACGGACTGCGCAGACACCAGTTCATTTATGATGGTCTCAGTATCCAGTCCGGAATTCATTCCTGTTATTCTGATAGTCATGATCTCACCTCTTTTCGTCCACTAAAATCCCGGCCATCTCCCATATCCGCTGGAGCATGTCGAGTGTCTTCTCCGGAGGAAGTTCTTTCACAACCTCCTTGGTATCCTTGTCGAGGATCTTTATGGTGACACGGTTGGTACCCTCATGGATGCCAAATATTGCTTCAGTGTTGGATGAAAGCGATTTGTTATACTCTTCGACTGCCTTCTTAAGGGATTCATTGCTGGACTGGGAAGAGGCTTCGTCTTCTCCATTCTCGCCGCCCTTCATGCTGCTTTCGCCTGCTTCCTGCACTGTGAGAGTAGTTTTGTCGGGAGCCTGCGCCTGAAGTTCCTCCGCAGCATTGTCGGAAGCTTTTCTGCTCTCAGTGTCCGCATCCGTGCTTGTCACTGTCCTCGGTGCGCTCTGTACCTGATAGGTCATCGCGCTGCTGATAGGTTCTATTCCTGCCATTTTTTCATCACCTCCATGTGAATCTGAATAAAGATTTTCTATACACTTTATCGGAGAGTATCAATTATAAATTAATACCCTCCGACAAAAATTCAAAACAAGTTTTTGATCGCCGCTATGTTATCATCCACCGCCGCAGACGCTTTATTTGCTTCCTGGATCTGCAGCCACACCTCTTTTCTGTAGATAGGGACCTCCCGGGGTGCGGATATGCCTATTTTCACCTGTTCGTTTTTCACATCCAGGATCGTCACCTCTACGTTGTTGCCTATGATCAGCGACTCACCTCTTTTTCTGGAAAGTGCAAGCATTCAAGCGCCCTCCTTTTCTTTCTTTTCCTTATTTTCCTTGAGGATCTTGTAAATAGGAAATTTCACCTGAAAACTGTCGTCATCCAGGATGACCTGCATTCCCTTCCTGGTTTCCGTGTTTATTATTATGGGACCCCTGAGATTCACTGTCAACCTCTCAATATCCACGGGCACTGTCACCGTCACAAGCACCAGCATCCCGTCTTCCGAAAGCCCTCCTATGGGCTGCAGATATTCGTCATTCACGGAAGGGTTATAATCCGGAAGAACTATCAAGGGATTCATCACAGGCATGGCGAACCCGGGTTCCTCTAAAGACTGAAGCCACTGGATGGAATCACGTCCCTTTTCATCATCAAATATAAGCGTGAAATGGGTGAGTTCCGGAAAACCAACAATACCTTCGGGAAATTCTATGATCTTCTGCTCATCAATCTCTACTTCCCCAAATGCTCTTGTCTGAATCTTCATATACCCTCCTTTACTCAGGTGGAAAACTCAACTTCAGATATAATCCATAAGGGATGTCTGGATCACCTTGGAAGTTGCCTGCAGAGCAGCCGTGTAAGTGAGCTGCGCGCTGGTGAGATTGATCGCGGTCTCCCCTATATCTATACCTTCATTATCGTCCGCCAGTTCTTTGAAAGTGCTCTGCTGAGTGGTGAGCCTGGTCTGTATTATCTCAAGCCTGGACATCCTGGTACCATTCTCCGTGGAAGCAACATTGCAGTCCTGCTGATAAATCTGATACCTCTCTATCTGACGCTCAAACAGATCCTTTATGTTGTCTTTTAAATAATCGCAGGCTTTTGTCGCCGCGTCAAGTGCATTTGAAATATTTTTGTAATCTTCACTGCTCTGATCGGAGATGGAATCCAGCCTGCTCTCAAGTTCGCTGACCCTCTCGCTTATATCCTTGTAATTCTCAAAGGCCAGCCTCAGGTCGTCCATATCCCTGGCAACCGAGGGATCAAAAACATCGGATGCATTGGTGTTCACCCTGATCTTCTGATTGTATCCCACATCGTATTCGATCACACGGGCTCCGGTGCCGTCATTAAAAAATCCGTCTTCATAATCGGTAGAGAGGGCGCCATCCGTGACTGTCACTTTCTGTCCACCTGCCGCCGCTGCAGCCGCATCGATGGCAGAATTTGTGGTTGTGGCTCCCGTCCCTTCTCCTACGGTGTATTCAGACTGATTATAGGTCACTTTGTTGCCGTCTGTGCACTCAAAATAATGCACCGGATTCAAGTCCCCTGCTTCCCAGGAGGATTTGTCGTATATGACCTGCATAAAGGGAACTGTCTTATCCGTGGTGGACTCTGAAAGGGCTGTATTCAAAGTATCCCAGCCGGCCTCAGACAGTATCAGCTCGCCTGTCTCTGCGCAAAAGAAAGCCTTAGCATCACTTGAAGCCGCTGCCGCTTTCATGGCCTCCTCCTCGGTTTCATACACCGTGCTGCTCACATCCAGCGTTCCTGTGGTTCCATCACCCTTTACATAACTGATCTCAGGGATCGTATTGTCCACATTATCATAGGCAAGTCTGATCCTGTGGTAATCCTCATAAGCTACAATATCTTTTTCAACGGTTTTCTCAAGAGTAGAGGGATCCTTCAGCTTGTCATAGTCGGTCACATTTATAGTGTCTATGTCATCGAGCCTGAAGCTCTCCGTGATGCCGGTAAATGCCATTTCTTTCTTTTCATTATCCGTCATCTCATCGGTGCCCCGGGGGAAAGTCACAGGGGTGTCCGTGCGGTAACCGGAGAACACAAACCTTCCCGCATAGTCGGAATTCGCCGTGGCATAGTACTCATCTGTAAGAGCCTCCATCTCGGTTATGATGGCTTCGATTGACTGGACGGAATTGTACTGGCTGGCGCCCTTTGTAGCCTGCTCATAAATGCTCTGTATCACATCATTCACGCTGTAAAGGGCCTTGTCGGTGATATTCAGCCATGACTCCGCATCGTTTGCGTTCTTTTCGTTGTACTGCACTATCTGGGACACATTTGTGCGGAGAGTCAGAGCCCGGATAGCCACCACGGGATCGTCCGAAGGCCTGGATATCTTGGACTGAGTGGTCATCTGTGTATTGTACTTGTCCTCTATGATCTTCGTATTGTTCATGTTATAGAGGGAAGTATTCTGCATTATCCTGTTTGTCATTCTCATGGCTGTTCCTCCGTTCCTCAGGCGACCGGCTTAAGTCTGTGATCAGACTCCGGTCTCCAGTATGAGCCTGTCATATATCTCGGTAAAAGTGCTGAGCATCTTTGACGACAGGGTGTAGGATCTCTGATACTGGACCATCTTCAGGGCTTCCTCGTCCTCGTCAACCCCTGAGACGGACATCTTCTGATTCTCTATGGTATTCTTTATGCTCTCGTAATTGCTCTGGAAGGTGTTGGCGTTTGACATGTTCAGGGCTGAATCCCCGAGAATGCTGGCCAGGAATGTCCCGGCCGATCCGCCTCTGTAATTCATGGCCCCTTCCACTTCCGTGCTGGACAGGAGACTTATGAGCTTGGTCACATTTTTGTACTCCGCAACGCCTTCCTCCGCGTCTGCCCTGGTTCCCAGCAGTGTGGCATCCTTTATCATGGCGTCAGCCACCTTGAAGTTTCCTGCGTTCAGGTAATAATAACCTTTTCCTTCAGTATCCGTGTCCTTATTTAAAAGCTGTTCTTCAGTGTATTCCTCATCCCCTGAGCCGCTGACTCCCGTGAGGAGTATTCCCGCATCCGCTCCCGTGGAGGTGACCCCGGCTGAAAACACTCCGTTCACCATGGAGGCAAAACTCCTGATCCAGTTGTTCATCTGCTCCATGTAATAAGGGATCCCCTGATAATTCACCTTTGCGCCCACCCAGGCGTTCTTTCCTGCCTTCGCCCCAAACAGGGAAATATTGCTGTCATTGGGATCTATGCTAAAGGTATAATCCCCTGTGGCGTTGTCATAGGTCCAGGATGTGAAATGGAATGCGGTATTCCCAAGATATATGGTGCCCCCGTCATTCGCCAGGGTACAGTTGTCTATATCCATGCCGGATCCGGAGATGGTCACCGTGTAATTGTCCTTGTCGATAGCAGTGGAGGTTCCGTTGAAATACTCGCCGTTATTTCCGTCCCTCATCTCCGCAAGTCCCTGGAGCTGTCCGCCCAGGAGGGGATTTGAAAGATTGAAAGTGGATTTGGTATCCTCCC
>JAILIO010000054.1 GCA_024695225.1 Lachnospiraceae bacterium | reverse complement strand
TGCCCAGTGCCTTGGGGCATTTGCGGGGTCCGGCGTCCTGGCTCTTATCTTCAGTCTCAGCGGTATCGAAGACCTGACTGAGAGTTATGCGGCCAACGGCACTGCGGGGGTGGGAGGCTCTCTTATCGCCGCCATCATTGTGGAACTGATAGCCACATGCATATTTGTGATGACCATTTTGGGAGTCACTTCAAAGAAACAGCATCACGGATCCCTTGCGGGGATCGTCATCGGCCTCACTCTCACGGCCATACATATCTGCACCATAGGACTTACGGGAACTTCCGTGAACCCTGCCAGAAGCATTGGACCTGCTGTCGTGGCAGCCCTTATAGGGAATCTGGATCCTTTAAAGAGCCTGGTCGCATTTGTTGTGGGACCCATTCTCGGAGCAGTTGCAGGGGCTTTTATTTACAAGGGCCTTGAGAGCGAGGGAAAACCGGAGAAAAAAACAAAGAAAAAGAAAAAATCCGTAAAGTATTATGATGACGATGATTATGATGACGACGACGATGACGATGAATGAGCCATATGTCTGAGATACCTGAGATAAAGAATTTTATATTCGATGTGGGAAGGGTGCTGATCTCTTTCCAGGCAGACGAGATGTTCCTTGAGCATGGTCTTTCCATAAAAGATTCCGAGAGGATATGCAAGGAGATGTTTTTTAATCCTTACTGGTCCCTCAGCGATTACGGAACCCTTACCATGGATGAGATCCTGGACGGGTACGCCATTATTTATCCCGAGGACGACTATGTGTTCAGATGGTTCGTGGAGAATTGCAGGGATCAGGTGATACCCAGACCCCGTATATGGGAAAAGGTCCACGCCCTTAAGGAAGCGGGATATGGCCTGTATCTGCTTTCAAATTACAACGAGTATTTCTGGAAGGAACAGGTGGAAGGGCTACCGTTTCTTAAGGATATGGACGGAGTCCTTGTGTCCTACAGGGAACACATGGTGAAACCCGAGGAAAGGTTCTTCCGGCTTCTTTTGGACAGATACGGGCTTAAAGCAGAGGAGTGCCTGTATCTGGATGATCTTTCCTACAATACCGAAGCGGCGGGGAGGATCGGCATTAACGCCATCACTGTCGAGTCGGAGGAAGAGATCCTGGGGCTTCTGGATAAATACAGCAGATAAAACGGTTTCTTTGAGATATTTTACGGAGGTTGATATGCCTGAATTCAGACAGTTTAAAGCGGTGAGGCCGGCGGAGGGGAAGGCACCTGATGTGGCAGCTCTCCCCTATGATGTCTATGACAGGGAAAGCGCAAAAAAAGCGGTAGAGGGAGATGATAAAAGCTTTTTAAGGATAGACAGACCGGAGACTTTCTTTGACCCCGGACAGGATATGTATGCACCGGAAGTGTATGAGAGAGGGGCGGGGGAGTTTGAAAAGGATATCGAAAGAGGCCTTTATATAAAGGATACGGAACCGGGATATTACATTTATTCCCTGACAATGGATGGCCGCACCCAGTCCGGCATCGCAGGCTGCTTTGACATGGAAGCCTATGAGAAGGGCAAAGTGGTACGCCATGAAAATACAAGGCGCGACAAAGAGGAAGACAGGGTCAGGCATATAGAGGCCCTTAAAGCCCAGACAGGCCCCGTATTTCTGGCCAGAAGGGAGAATAAAGAGCTGGACAGGATCACGGAGGACACCATGAAGGAAGAGCCTCTCTACGATTTTACATCGGAGGACGGGGTTACCCACAGGGTCTGGAAGATACCTGCTCGTTTCAGCGATGAAGTCTGCCGTGAATTTGCGGATACAGAAAAGGTTTATATCGCAGATGGCCATCACAGATGTGCTTCAGCCTGCAGAGTGGGAAAGGCTCATGAAAACGACCCCGGGTATGAGGAATCCCGGTATGTGCTGGGGATCGTGTTCCCCGAAAGCCAGCTTAAGATACTGGCATACAACAGGGTGGTGAAACTGCCTGAAGGATGTGAACCGAAGCAGTTTCTTGAAAAACTGGAAAGGATATTCAAGGTTTCGGAGGCTTCATCCGGAGAACCTGAGCGCAAGGGCGTGATATGTATTTATCTGGGTGGCAGATGGTACAGGGCTGAGATACCGGACGAGTATTTCACAGGTGATCCGGTGGGGGATCTGGATGTTTCCGTTTTGCAGGATAAAGTCCTTTCACCTCTGGCCGGCATTGAAGATCCCAGGACAGACAGCAGGATCAGTTTCATAGGAGGCATCAGAGGGACGAAAACTCTTGAAGAACTGTGCGAAAAAGGGGAT
>JAILIO010000046.1 GCA_024695225.1 Lachnospiraceae bacterium | reverse complement strand
ACGAGGAGATACTGATGCACGGGCTCTTTATCTCTGAGGACAGGGCCGGCCTGGAGGCGGCTGTGAAGCTTGCCCAGGAGAAGAACATAGATTATGTGGAGCACGGTCTCAAGAAGTGCGTGGTCTATCTGACTCCCAAGGAGTTCAAGAGTACCTGGCTTGGAAACAAGGCGGTGTACCGCACCAGGATGGCCATGGCGGACGGAGGTGAGCTTTTGATACTGGCCCCCGGCGTCAGCCGTTTCGGCGAGGACGACACCGTGGACAAACTCATCAGGAAATACGGGTACAAGGGGCGTCTCCACACCCTTGAGGAGTTCAAAAAGCCTGAAAATCAGGACCTCAGGGACAATATGGGGGCAGCAGCCCATCTGATCCACGGCTCTTCAGACGACCGCTTCACCATCACATATGCGGTCAAAGATATTACGAAGGAAGAGATCGAGGGGGCAGGTTTCAAGTCCGCCGATTACGACGAGATGGCATCGAAGTACGACCCTGAGAAACTGACCTACGGTTATAACACAATGCCCGACGGGGAGGAGATCTATTTCATACCAAACCCCGCCCTGGGACTTTGGATCAACAGGGAAACTTTTAAAGGCTGACAACTGAAACGGGGGTGTGTTTTTTCACCCCCTGTGATCATTTCCGGCTGGGAGGTATCTGTCTTCCCTGTCCGGATCGGAGGAAAAATAATGAAATTATCTCTTGAATCCATCAAAGACAAAGCAGCGTGGGAGAAAGCCGGAGTATCAGTCCCCACATTTGATGTTGAGGCGATGAAGAAGGAAACCGCAGAGAATCCTGTGTGGGTCCATTTCGGCGCGGGAAATATCTTCCGCGGGTTCATTGCCCAGATACAGCAGAGGCTTCTGGAACAGGGGAAGCAGAAGGCCGGTATCATCGCCGGGGACACCTTCGATTTCTCTGTGGTAGACCTTATTTACAGGCCCTTTGACAATCTGACCCTCCTGGTGGAGATGCATCCCGACGGGAAGCTGGACAAGGAGATCATCGCATCCATAGCGGACGGCATCAAGGCCGACTGCGAGGACAGCGAGCAGTTTGAAAAACTTAAGGAAGTGTTCAGAAAGCCTTCACTTCAGATGATCAGCTTCACCATCACCGAGAAGGGTTACGCCCTTCGCGGACTGGACGGCGAGTTCATGGGCATCGTGAAGACGGACATCGAAGGCGGCCCTGAAAAGCCCCATCACGCAATGGCCATCGTGTGCTCTATGCTTTATGAGCGCTACAAGGCAGGAAAGCTCAAACTGGCCGTGGTTTCCATGGACAACTGCTCACAGAACGGCAAGAAGCTGAAAGAGGGCGTTGTGACCATGGCGAAGGAATGGGAGAAGAAGGGATTTGTGGACGCAGGGTTCGTCGAGTATCTGGAGAGCGAACAGGATGTGACCTTCCCCTGGTCCATGATCGACAGGATCACCCCCAGACCCGCAGAGAGCGTACAGAAGACACTGGAAGACCTGGGAGTAGAGGACATGGCTCCCGTGGTCACAGCGAAGAAGACATATATAGCACCCTTCGTCAATACGGAAGTTCCCCACTATCTCGTGGTGGAGGACCGCTTCCCCAATGGAAGGCCTCCCCTTGACGATGTGGAAGGCGTGTTCCTCACAGACAGGGATACGGTGAACCTCTCCGAGCGGATGAAGGTCACAACCTGCCTGAATCCCCTTCACACAGCCCTTGCTGTTTACGGATGCCTTCTGGGGTACGACACCATAGCTTCCGAGATGAAGGATGAGGAGCTCAAGAAACTGGTGTCCGGCATAGGTTACGACGAGGGAATGCCCGTTGTCATCGATCCCAAGATCATCAACCCCGAGCAGTTCATACATGAGGTCATAGACAAGAGACTGCCCAATCCTTACATCCCCGATACGCCGCAGAGGATCGCCACCGACACCTCACAGAAGGTGGGCATCCGTTACGGAGAGACCATGAGGGCGTACAAGTCTGACAGCGGCAAGGACATCGACAAACTGGTCTGCATCCCCGTGGCTATCGCAGGATGGTGCAGATATCTCATGGGAGTGGGAGATGACGGAAAAGAATTCCAGATCTCACCCGATCCCATGGCTGAAGAGCTTCAGGGATATCTGAAGAATGTGAAACTGGGAGACCCTGCATCCGCAAAGGGAGCCCTCAAGCCCATCCTCTCCAACAAGGAGATCTTCGGCTCAGATCTGTACGAGCTGGGCGTGGGAGAGAAGATCGAGGGCATATTCGAGGAGGAGATCGCAGGACCCGGAGCGGTGAAGGCGACTCTCAAGAAGTATCTCGGCTGAAAGGAGCAAGCAGATGAGAGATTTTATGGATAAGGACTTCGTGCTTTTGAATGACACGGCTGTCCATCTTTTCCACGATTATTCAGAAAAGCTTCCCATCATCGATTATCACTGCCATATCTCTCCCAGGGAGATATATGAGAACAGGAGATTCGACGATATAGGCCAGGTATGGCTGGGGGGAAAGAATCCCGACGGAAGCTATTTCGGAGACCATTATAAATGGCGTCTTATGCGTTCAAACGGCATTCCGGAAAAGGACATAACAGATCCCGACGACCCCTACAAGAGGTTTGAAGAGTTTGCAGGGACCCTTGAGATGGCCATCGGCAATCCCATGTATCACTGGTGCAATCTGGAACTCAGGAAGTATTTCAATGTCACTGAGCCCCTGAAGCCCTCAAATGCAAAAAAGATATGGGACCAGGCAAATGATATGCTGAAGAATGACCCGAATCTCACGGTCCGGGGCATCATAGAGCAGTCAAACGTCTACTATGTGGGCACCACCGACGATCCGGTGGACACTCTGGAATGGCATGAAAAGATCGCGGCAGACGACAGCATAAAGACCATAGTCCGCCCTTCCTACAGGCCGGACAAGGCTTTGAACATCGACAAGGACGGCTTTGTCGAGTACATCGGACAGCTGGCCCACGCCGTAAATAAGGACAGCTTAAACTCCGCCCAGGATGTGATAGACGCTGTGGTCAACAGGGCTGAATTCTTTGCACAGCACGGCTGCGTCGCCTCCGACCACGGGATCGATTTCGTGCCTTACAAGCCCTGCAGCATTGAAGAGGCGGATCAGATCTTCAAGAAGGCCATGTCCGGACAGAAGGTCACCCGTGAAGAGTCCGAAAAATACCAGACAGTAGTGCTCCTGGCCCTTGGAAGAGCTTACAAGAGGCTGGGGATCGCCATGGAGATACACTATTCCTGCTCGAGGAATGTGAACAGACGCATGTTCAAGACCTTTGGACCGGATACCGGTTTCGATATGATCACACAGAACTTCTGCGCAGATTCCATGGCTTCCTTCCTGAGCGATCTGGACTCCACGGACGAACTGCCCAAGACCATACTGTTCTCACTTCACCCCGGTGACAATGAGGTCATAGACACAGTGCTGGGAGCATTCCAGAAGGACGCTGTGCCCGGGTACATCCAGCACGGACCCGCATGGTGGTTCAACGACACCAAGAGCGGAATGGAAGAGCATATGAAGTCTCTGGCAAACCTTTCCCTTCTGGGTAACTTTGTGGGAATGCTCACTGATTCACGTTCCTTCCTGTCCTACACAAGACATGATTATTTCCGCAGGATCATGTGCAACCAGATCGGACAGTGGGTGGAGAACGGCGAGTATCCAAACGATGAGGAAAGTCTGAAGAAGCTTGTGGAGGGCATATCCTTCTACAACTCAAAGAGATATTTCGGTATCTGAAAACAGGATGGGGGAATCGGTGAGGGGGTATTATTTAAATCCCGGTTCCCTGCATCCGTACCGGTGAAATAAGGAGGCAATATGGAAGTCAGACATGCCGCAGCGCCTGAGGATGTGAAGAGGTACGACACAAAGGAGCTGCGTGACAGATTTTTTGTGGGAGACCTGTTCAGACCTGATGAGATAAAGCTGGTCTACAGTCAGTACGACAGGATCATAGCGGGATCTGCAGTGCCTGTGAAAGAGACACTGAAGCTCACCGCCGGAGATGAACTGAGAGCAGAATACTTCCTCGAGAGAAGGGAACTGGGCATCATAAATATAGGCGGAGCCGGAAAGGTCACCGTAGACGGCAAGGTCTACGAGGTGGGAGCCAGAGAAGGCATGTACATCGGCCGGGGCTCAAAGGATATCACATTTGCAAGCGTATCCGCATCTGAACCCGCAGAGTTCTATCTGAACAGCACACCTGCCCACACCACCTATCCCACGGTGCTCATAAAGCGCGAAGGAACTCCCTCCGAGGGAGTGGTCATAATAAAGGATGAGAACAAGGTGGAACTGGGAAGCCTTGAGTCATCAAACCACAGGACCATCAACAAATTCATCCTGCCGGGACAGGTACAGTCCTGCCAGCTGGAGATGGGAATGACCCATCTGGAGCCCGGATCGGTGTGGAATTCCATGCCCTGCCACACCCACGACCGCAGGATGGAAGTCTATATGTATTTCGAGCTTCCGGAGGATGCCTATGTGATGCATCTCATGGGACAACCTCAGGAGACCAGGCACATAGTCATGCACAACAAGCAGGCAGTCATTTCCCCTTCCTGGTCCATCCACGCGGGATGCGGCACACAGAATTACACATTTATCTGGGGCATGGCCGGGGAGAACCAGGACTTTGACGACATGGACGACGTGGCAAATAAGGACCTGCTCTGATAACGATCCGGCAAAGACCGGAATACAGCGAAACGATGCGGGATCATTTCCGCTGAAGATAATTGAAGAAATGAGAATGTGGCAGACCAATGCGGAACTGTTTCCGCTTGAAGAAAATGAGAAGGAGGATAAGTAAATGGGAATTCTTGACAGTTTCAGACTTGACGGAAAGGTGGCCTGGATCACAGGGGCTTCATACGGACTGGGCCTTGCATATGCGGAGGCGTTTGCAGAAGCCGGCGCAAAGAAGATCGTATTTAACGATATCAACCAGGAACTGGTGGACAAGGGTATGGCCGCCTACAAGGAAAAGGGAATAGATGCATACGGCGCTGTGTGCGATGTCACAAATGAAGAGGCAGTTGCAAAGTTTGTGGCGGATGTGAAGGCACAGTTTGGCCCCATAGACATCCTGGTGAACAATGCAGGTATCATAAAGAGGATACCCATGACAGAGATGACACTGGGTCAGTGGCAGCAGGTCATCGACGTGGATCTGACAGGTCCCTTCATCTGCACAAAGGCAGTGCTTCCCGATATGATAGAGAAGAAGAGCGGCAAGATCATAAACGCCTGCTCCATGATGTCCGAACTGGGAAGAGAGACAGTCTCCGCATACGCGGCAGCCAAGGGCGGTCTCAAGATGCTCACAAAGAATGTCTGTTCCGAGTACGGAATGTACAACATCCAGTGCAACGCCATAGGACCCGGCTATATAGCCACTCCCCAGACTGCTCCCCTCAGGGAAAAGCAGGCTGACGGTTCCATGCATCCCTTCGACCGTTTCATCCGTTCAAAGACCCCCGCACAGCGCTGGGGCAAGACAGAGGATCTGATGGGCCTGGCAGTATTTCTTGCATCCCCTGCATCAGACTTCATAAACGGACAGGTGGTGTATATCGATGGCGGAATACTGGCATACATCGGCCAGGATCCCAACCAGCTGGATGAGAGCAAGTTCAAGGAAGAGGAAGAGAACGATTCTGTAAAAGTAGGAGACAAATAATATGGACAAGGTTATCAAGCAGCTCCACGACATAGGAATAGTACCGGTAATAGCCATAGACGACGCCGACAAGGCTGTGCCTCTCGCCAAAGCCCTCTCCGAGGGCGGCCTTCCCGCAGCGGAAGTCACTTTCCGCACCGCAGCAGGGGAGGAAGCCATCAGGCGTATTGCAAAGGAAGTCCCTGAGATGCTGGTGGGAGCAGGTACAGTCCTCACCAAAGAGCAGGCAGACAGAGCCATCGACGCAGGTTCAAAGTTCATCGTGAGCCCCGGTTTCAACCCCGAGGTGACCAAATACGTGATCTCCAAGGGAGTGCCCATGTGCCCCGGCACCGCCACCCCCGGCGAGATGGAACAGGCCATGAGCCTGGGTCTGGACACCGTGAAATTCTTCCCCGCAGAGCAGAACGGGGGCATCGGAAAGCTCAAAGCCCTGGCGGGACCCTACAAGAACCTGAACTGGATGCCCACAGGCGGCATCAACACCCAGAACCTGGCCCAGTACGCATCCTTCGATCAGATCGTGGCAGTGGGCGGCACCTGGATGGTGAAGAAGGAACTGATAAATGAAGAGAAGTGGGATGAGATCACCGAGATCTGCAAGGCTGCGGTGAAGAACCTGCTGGGCTTCAAGATCATTCATCTGGGGATAAACGAGTCCGACAGCGCTTCCGCCGAGAAGACCGCAAAGCTTCTCTGCGACCTCTTCGGGTTTGATTACAAGCCCGGAAACTCATCGGTATTTGCCGGCGCAGATTTTGAAGTCATGCGTTCCAAGGGCAGAGGCGAGCACGGCCATATAGCCATCGGCACATACAATGTGGACAGAGCCATATACCACCTGGGAAGGAAAGGCGTAGGCTTCGACGAGTCCACAAGGGGAACAGACGCAAAGGGCAATACCCAGAACATCTACACCGATCTGGATATCGCAGGCTTTGCGCTGCATTTGAAAAAGATCTGATACAGCTTTTAATGAATGGATAGTATCCTGACGCCCGACAGCCTGTGTCCAGGTCTGCCGGGCGTTATGTGTTTTGACCCTGCGGGGTTATCATTTACGTGTCCTGACAGCTGCACCGGATAATGAGGACATGTAAGGAGGCAGTATCCGCCATCAGCAGGTGACAGGGACAAATGAGAACGTAAAATCTGAATTATCCACCCTCAACAGGTGACAGGGACAAATGAGAATGTAAAAGCTGCACTATCCGCCCTCAGCAGGCGGCAGAGAAAAAGGAGAACATATGGATAATAATACCGAAGATAAAAAACCGGAGAAGGAGGAGACCTCTCCGAAGCAGGAAGTGGCAGTGATGACCAAACAGCCTGCCCCCGGGGGCGCCGGGAATGAGAACATGCAGGTCACAGGGGCAGGGATGTCCGATGAGAGCACGGTGCTGAAGCTCCTTGAAAAGGTTGAGAAGGAAATGCGGCTTATGAAGGTCATAACCGTGTTTCTCGGGATCATCGTTGTGACCTTCATCATAGCTGCAGTCATGGTGGTGCCGCCGGTGGTAAAAACCCTGGTGCAGGTAAATACCACGCTGGATGAAGTCAGCACTTCTCTTGAAGGGGTGACCCCCCTTATGGAAAAAGCAAATTCATCCCTGGAACAGGTGGATGAGATGTCAGAGTCCATAAAGACAATGTCCGATTCAGTGAATAAGATAGCTACGGAAAATGCCGAGTCTCTCACTGAGGCAGTGGAAAAACTGAACAGCATAGATATCGAGACTCTGAACAGTTCCATAGAGGATCTTTCAAGTGTTGTAAAACCGCTGGCAAACTTGTTCTCAAGGTAGTCTTTTTGTGGTAATATAGTAAAAATACAGTAACGGTCCTAAAGTCCGGCCGTGGCCTGTGAGTCTTTCTTTTGCGCATTTCATGCGGTTTCACAAAACTGCAGGCAGGTCTGATGGGACAAGTCTTATGTGTTATAAAGAACGGGAGGTGTGGTATGCAGGATTATAAGAAGATAGAGTATTCCAGAAACAAGGATGTTGTCCTCAGGTATATACCGGGGCATTTCATCACACCCCATTCACATGTCAATTATTTCATGGATCTGAGCAATATGAAGGCCAGGCAGAGGGAGGCCAGAGCCACAGGGGAAGAGATGTCTGAGCCTTATTTTGTATCCACCGAGGTGGACACGGTGCTGTGCCTGGACGATATGGAGGTTGTGGGCGCATATTTCGCAAACCGTCTCACAAAGGCGGGAGTGCTGTCCAAGAATGCTCATCAGACCATGTACGTGGTGGCGCCCGAGTATGACACTTCGGGACAGGTGATCTTCAGGGAGAATACCCAGCACATGGTGAAGGGAAAGAACGTGATCATCCTGACCGCCACTGTAACCACGGGAAGCGCTCTCACAAAGGCCCTTGAGACAGTGAATTATTTCGGAGGCAATGTGGTTGGCATCTCCACCATATTCTCTGCGGCCAGCAAAGTCATGGGCATTCCTATCCACGCCCTCTTTTCCACCAGGGATCTTCCGGATTATCACAGTTATCCCACGGATAACTGCCCTCTCTGCAGGGACAAGGTGCATGTGGACGCCCTTTGCAACGGGTTCGGTTTCAGTTCTATCTGACGGGGAGATCCATTGTACGACGACGGAACATATACAGAATATCTGACGGCCCCGGTTTCACGGCCCTTATTCAGGTTTTTACAGTATCTGTGCTATATATTGGCGGTGGTCTGCCTTCTCTGCACTGTGCGCTCATTTTTCATGGTTGTGGCCTCTGCAGCCCTGTTTCTCGGAGGATGGTTCTTCGGCAGCAGGAGCAGTGTTGAGTACGAATACAGCCTGCTGGGAGGGGAGCTCACTGTGGATGTGGTCTTCAACAAGGCTTCCAGGCGGACCGTCAAGACTTATATGATGGACAGGGTGGAGGGGATATTCCCTTTTGCTTCACCATCCCTCTCCGCTTACGAAGGAAGGGGACTTAAGGAGTCTGATTTCAGCTCACCGGGAGAAGACGGACAGGGCTATGTACTCATTTACGAGGGCTCTGAAAAGATAAAGATCAGTCCCGGCAGTGAGTTTGCGGCAGCCCTTAAGAAAGCTGCCCCGTCCAAATTCAGAGAATACTGATGGCGTGATCTTCGGATTCGGAGATTCGGTGTAAATAAGGAGGAATTATGGCTGTTATTGCGGGAGAAGGCATTACTTTTGACGATGTGTTGTTAGTGCCGGCATATTCGAAGGTCATTCCCAATGAGGTGGATCTGAGCACCGACCTCACGAAAAAGATCAGGATCAACATCCCCATGATGAGCGCGGGGATGGATACCGTTACAGAGAACAGGATGGCGATAGCAATGGCCAGACAGGGTGGTATAGGCGTCATCCACAAGAACATGTCCATAGAGCAGCAGGCTGAAGAGGTGGACAAGGTGAAGAGGTCCGAAAACGGGGTTATCACAGATCCATTTTCCCTCTCTCCGGAAAACACATTGCAGGACGCGGAGAACCTCATGGCAAAATTCAAGATATCCGGCGTTCCCATCACTGAAGGCCGCAGGCTTGTGGGCATCATCACCAACAGAGACCTGAAGTTTGAGACGGATTATACCAAGAAGATATCCGCTTCCATGACATCCCGGGAACAGGGACTGATCACGGCAAAGGAAGGGATCAGCATAGAGGAAGCGAAGGACATACTGGCCAGGGCCAGGAAGGAAAAGCTCCCCATAGTGGACGATGACTTCAACCTGGTGGGGCTTATTACCATAAAGGACATAGAGAAGACCATAAAGTATCCCCTTTCTGCCAAGGACGAGCAGGGAAGGCTTCTGTGCGGAGCGGGAGTCGGCATAACCAGCAATGTCCTGGACAGGGTTGGGGAACTTGTGAAAGCCAAGGTGGACGTGGTGGTGCTGGACTCGGCCCACGGCCATTCGGAAAATGTTTTGAAGTGTCTCAGGATGATAAAGGAAAAGTTCCCGGATCTCCAGGTCATCGCCGGAAATGTGGCCACGGGAGAGGGAACCAGGGCGCTGATAGAGGCGGGAGCAGATGCGGTGAAGGTGGGCATAGGCCCCGGATCCATCTGTACCACCAGGGTGGTGGCCGGTATCGGCGTGCCGCAGATAAGCGCTGTGATGGATTCCTATGAAGTGGCGTCCAAATACGGAGTGCCCATCATCGCCGACGGAGGCATCAAATATTCGGGAGATATGACCAAGGCGCTGGCCGCCGGAGGCAGCGTGTGCATGATGGGTTCCATCTTTGCGGGATGCGAGGAGAGCCCCGGGGCGACGGAACTTTTCCAGGGACGTAAATACAAGGTCTACCGCGGGATGGGTTCCATCTCCGCCATGGAAAACGGCTCAAAGGACAGGTATTTCCAGGAGAATGCGAAGAAACTTGTGCCTGAAGGGGTCGAGGGAAGGGTTCCCTATAAGGGGCTGGTGGAAGATACGGTGTTCCAGCTGGTGGGAGGCATCAGATCGGGTATGGGATACTGCGGAGCCCCTGATATAAAGACCCTTCAGAAGGAGAGCAGGTTTGTGAAGATCACCAGCGCAGCTCTCAGGGAGAGCCATCCCCACGATATACAGATCACAAAGGAAGCGCCCAACTACAGTGTTGAAGAGGATTGATACAACAGACAGATGAACGACAGTTTACAGTCTCTACAGGAAAATCTATCCGCGCTCAGCGGGACTGCCATATTCTGCATCGGAAGCGATGGAGAGCCTGTTACCCGTATATCCGGTGATGAGGATGACATCAAACTCTTCGGGGAGTTCATACCCGAGGAGAGCATCAAGACCCTTATCAGCCGGGTGTCCGAAAGCCCTCTGGAAGATCAGGCAGTGGAGGATACGTCACGCCCGGATGTGCGGTATGCTGCAGTTTCTGTTCTGACAGGCACCAGACCCGTGATCACATGGGTTGTTTTCGCTGCCTTTTCAGATTATCCCCAGGACGAGATCCCGGAGGATAAAAGATTCAGATCAAAGATCACATCCGACAGTTTCCTTCCCCTTTTAGACACTTTGAGGGAAGCGTCCATACTGTTCATAGAGAGCATGGCGCTGCCGGACGGCAAAGCCAGAAACCAGGCCAAAGCCGTGGAAGACGCGGAAAAGATAAAAGAAGGGGAGATCCGCAGATCGGAAGCGGTTATGAGGATCATCAGGCTCCTTGAGTCGGAGGAAAGCATAGAGCGGATATTCCACGAGTATCTGAGCGTTGCCGGGGAATACCTGAACCTGACGGGAGCCCAGATATGCCAGATCCATGTGGACAACAGCGAGATCATGGATGTGGTGGCGGAATGGTACGCCCAGGGCTATGTGTCCAATTTTGACAGGTCCCTGGACCAGGAGAGGCTGCCCTACGCAGCGGGCTCCAGAGTGTCCTTCTGGTCCGATGGTGAGCAGACTTCTCCCCGCATCAGCGAAGCCCTCATTTCCCAGGGAATATGCGCGGAGGCTGTGGCACCCATATATGTGAACGGTAAACCCCATATGTACATGCTCATGGAGAGCCGCACCAGGGGCCGCAGATGGAGCATGGAGGACCGCCGGTTCATAAGCGGGACCTCCCATATAGTGCAGAGCATCGTGAACCGAAGGGTGGAGCAGAACTCTCTAGCCGGGTCATTTGCATCCCTTTCGGAAGTCCTGGACAACGTGGGAAGCGCCATTTATCTGAGGGCTGTGGACAACGGCAGCATCGTCTTTGCCAATTCCACCATGAGGAGCACATTCCCCAGGGAACTCAAGATGGACTCCCTGAGGGATATATTTGAGTCCAGGATCCCCGACAATTCCCGCTCCGGTTCCTTTGAATTCCTCTTCGCGGACGGCGTTCACTGGTATGAAGTGTACTACACGGAACTGACATGGATGGGGGGCCAGAGGGTCATGCTGCTCTCCATACACGAGATAACCGAGAAGAAAGAGTACCAGAACCGCATAGAGCAGCAGGCTTACACCGACTTCCTCACCGGCATGTACAACCGCATGTGCTGTGAGAGGGATCTGGCCAGGTTTATCGACTACGCCAGGGCCAACGGGGAAAGCGGTCTACTGCTGTACTTTGACCTGGATGATTTCAAACATATAAATGACGGCCTGGGGCATCAGTACGGCGACGCGCTTCTCCAGTCCATCGCCCACTCCCTCAAGAAGATCAGCGGCATAAAGGACACCTGCTACCGCATGGGCGGGGATGAGTTTGTGGTCATAGTGCCTCCCGCTGAATTTTCCAATGCGGACGATATCATCGAAGAGATAAGGGAAGTGTTCAGGAGACCCTGGTTCCTGAAGGGCGCTGACTACTACTGCACAATGAGTATGGGTATCGTCAGGTTCCCCGAGTTCGGAACAGAGGTGCAGGAAGTCATCAGGTGCGCCGACGTGGTCATGTACGACGCAAAGCGGAACGGCAAGAACAATCTGGCCTGGTATTCCGGAAACAACGTGGAAGGCGGCCAGTCCGAGAGGCTGTCGATGGAGAAGTACATGAGGGAAGCAACCATCCATGACATCTCCGAATTCAAGGTTTATTTCCAGCCCATAACCGATATAAAGGTGCCCGGATACAAGTGCACCGGCGCGGAGGCCCTCATAAGGTGGAACAGCACGGAACTGGGCTTCATCTCCCCCGCGGATTTCATTCCTCTGGCGGAGTATCTGGGGCTTATCAACCCCATAGGACAGTATGTGCTGGAACAGGCCTGCGAAGCCTGCCGCAGATGGAATGAGAACGGCTGCCCCGACTACAAGGTAAATGTGAACCTGTCCGTGGTGCAGCTCCTGCAGGACGACATAGTGGACCGCATAAAGAACACCATAGAAAAGACAGGGGTCAATCCCATGAACCTCACCCTGGAGGTTACGGAGAGCCTGGCCATCAACGATCTGGAGAGGATGAAGGAGATCCTGGGAGAGATAAAGGAGACAGGCGCCAGGATCGCCCTGGACGACTTCGGAACCGGGTATTCATCCCTTAACCATATAAGGGAGATCCCGTTGAATGTCATAAAGGTGGACCAGTCCTTTGTGAAGGATCTGGCCTGGGACACCTATTCGCAGTCCTTTATCAGGATGGTGGCAGAACTTGCAGAGAACCTGGACAAGCGTATCTGCGTCGAGGGCATAGAGACCAGAGGACAGATAGAAGTACTGAAGGACATGAACGTCAGGATGGTCCAGGGTTTCTATTTTGACAGACCCATGCCCGCAGAAGATTTTGAAAAGAAATATGTGCTCTCCGAAAACCCTTATGAGAAACAGCAGAAGGAGGAGGGCTTTGACCCGGCTCAGATCATGGACATCCACAATGTCTCTGAGGACGAGCTTTCCATGGTGGGCAGCATCCTCTTAGAGGAGGATGACGAGAGGGTCGTGGTAAAAGGAAAACAAGCCCCCACGGCCAAGGCCGGAGGGCGGAGGAAAAGACACAGCAAGGATAAAGACTTAAAGAAAGGCGGTGAAAGCTAATGCTCCCAATTGATCTCAAGGAAGAACTTTCAAGGACCACCTATCCCGGCCGGGGCATGATAACCGGTATCTCTCCGGATGGAAAATACGCAGTCTGCGCGTATTTCATCATGGGCAGGAGCGAGAACAGCAGGAACAGGGTTTTTGTCAAGGATGGCGCAGGTATCAGGACTGAAGCCTACGACCCTTCCAAGGTGAAGGATCCCAGCCTCATCATCTACGCCCCTGTGAGAGTTCTTGAGGAATACACCATAATTTCCAACGGAGACCAGACAGACACAATTTATGATGGGCTCAAGAACGGGCTTTCATTTGCCGCATCCCTTAAGAAAAGGGAATTTGAACCGGATGCTCCGAACTACACCCCCAGGATATCCTGCCTCATGAAGCTTAAAAAGAACGGCATGAAGTACCGCATGTCCATCATAAAGAGCGCAGACGGGGATCCTTCCGGGACCATCAGGAGCACGTTCGTTTATGAAAAACCCCTTAAGGGAGAGGGGAGATTTCTCCACACATATATGGGTGATGGCAGTCCCCTGCCGTCATTCGAGGGCGAACCCACCAGGGTCAGCATTGAGGATACGACTATAGATGCCTTCACGGAGACAGTGTGGTCATCCCTGAACACTGAGAACAGGGTGTCTTTATTTACCAGGTTCATAGATCTGAAGAGTCAGGTATACGACACCCGCATTGTAAATAAGAACGGAGGCACGATTTGAGTGAGATACTGCTGAAATACGGCTGCAACCCCAACCAGAAACCGTCCAGGATATACATGGAGGACGGAGGCGAACTTCCGGTGACCGTTGTGAACGGACGTCCCGGGTACATAAATTTTTTGGATGCCCTCAACGCATGGCAGCTGGTGTCGGAACTTAAGGAGATGTCGGGGATACCTTCCGCAGCGTCGTTTAAGCATGTGTCACCTGCGGGGGCGGCCATCGGGCTTCCGCTTACCGACACTTTGAAAGCCATATACAGGGTGGATCCGGATGCTCCCATGACTCCCCTTTCAAACGCCTACGCCAGGGCCAGGGGAGCGGACAGGATGAGCTCCTTCGGGGATTTCGCGGCCCTTTCCGATGTGTGTGACAAGGAGACCGCCCTGCTTTTGAAGAGAGAGGTGTCAGACGGCGTCATCGCTCCCGGATACACGGATGAGGCCCTTGAGATACTGAAGACCAAGAAGAAGGGGGCTTACAATGTGATACAGATCGATCCCGCCTACAGACCTGCGGAGATCGAAAAGAAGCAGGTATTCGGGGTGACCTTTGAACAGGGGCACAATGAGATAAAGATCGAGCCCGGGGTGCTTTCAAATGTGGTCACAAAAAATAAAAACATACCCGATGAAGCGGTGAGGGACCTTCTCATTTCCCTGATCACCCTGAAGTACACCCAGAGCAATTCCGTATGTTACGTCTGCGACGGCCAGGCCATCGGCATAGGGGCCGGACAGCAGAGCCGCATCCACTGCACGAGGCTTGCGGGTTCAAAGGCGGACAACTGGTTCCTCAGACAGTCCCCCCAGGTCATGGGTCTCAAGTTTTTGGATTCCCTGGGCAGGGCGGAGAGAGACAATGCCACAGATGTGTATATGAGCGAATTTGACGACGATGTCCTGGCGGACGGCAGGTGGCAGGGGATCTTTGCGGAGAAACCCGAGAGATTTACCCCCGGGGAAAAGAGGAAATACCTTGACAGCGTGAAGGGGGTCTCACTGGGAAGCGACGCCTTCTTCCCCTTCGGGGACAACATAGAGAGAGCCAGGAGAAGCGGCGTGGATTATGTGGCCCAGCCCGGCGGATCCATAAGGGACGACGATGTGATAGCAGCCTGCGACAGATACGGCATGGCCATGGCGTTTACGGGCATCAGGCTTTTCCACCACTGAGACAGGAGTGTTGAAGGATTATCATGGCAGAAGAAAAAGAGAGCAAAAATTTTATTGAGCAGTTTATAGACAAGGACCTGGAGGATGGCGTTTACGATCACGTGCAGACCAGGTTCCCTCCGGAGCCCAACGGCTATCTTCACATAGGACACGCCAAGAGCATACTGCTGAACTACGGCATCGCCCGGGAATACGGCGGGGAGTTCAGCCTCAGATTCGACGACACCAATCCCACAAAGGAAAAAGAGGAATACGTCAGGTCCATAAAAGAAGATGTGGAATGGCTGGGAGCGGATTACGGAGACAGGCTGTTCTTTGCCTCCGATTATTTCGATCAGATGTACGAGGGGGCAGTGAAGCTGATAAAGAAGGGAAAGGCCTATGTCTCATCCCTTACAGCGGATCAGATAAGGGAGTACAGAGGGACTCTCACGGAACCGGGGAAGGACGATCCCGACAGGGACAGGTCCATAGAGGAAAACTTAAGGCTCTTCACGGAGATGAAGGAGGGTAAATATCCCGACGGCGCTTACACCTTGAGAGCCAAGATAGATATGGCGTCCCCAAACATCAATATGAGGGATCCCATCATTTACAGGATAGCTCACCTGACCCATCACAATACCGGGGACAAATGGTGCATCTATCCCATGTATGATTACGCCCATCCCATGGAGGACGCGGTCGAGGGGGTTACCCATTCTCTGTGCACTCTCGAGTTTGAGGATCACAGACCTCTTTACAACTGGGTGGTGCAGGAGGTTGGATTTGACAATCCTCCCAGACAGATAGAATTTGCCAAGATGTATCTGACAAACGTGGTCACAGGAAAAAGATACATAAAGAAACTGGTTGAGGACGGTATCGTGGACGGCTGGGACGACCCCAGACTGGTGTCCATAGCAGCTCTTCGCCGCCGGGGTTTCACGCCGGAATCCATAAAACTGTTCGTGGATCTCTGCGGCATATCAAAGTCCAACGCTTCAGTGGATTACGCCCAGCTGGAGTACTGCATAAGGGAGGATCTGAAACCCAGGGACAAGCGGGTGATGGCTGTGCTGGACCCGGTGAAACTGGTGATAGACAACTATCCTGAGGGACAGACAGAGGAACTGGAAGTGGTGAACAACGTGGAAAATGAATCCCTGGGCAGCAGGAAGGTCTCATTTTCCCGGGAACTTTACATAGAGAGAGAAGACTTTATGGAGGAGCCGCCGAAAAAGTATTTCAGGCTGTTCCCCGGAAATGAAGTCAGGCTTATGAACGCGTACTACGTCACATGCACCGGCTTTGAAAAGGACAGTGACGGGAAGGTCACCCTGATCCATTGCACCTACGATCCTGAGACCAGGGGCGGCAGCAGTCCCGACGGCAGGAAGGTCAAGGGGACCATACACTGGGTGGATGCGGCTACGGCATTCGACGGCGTGGTGCGTCTGTATGAGAACATTGTGGATGAGGAGAAGGGCGTTTACAACGAAGACGGCAGCCTGAACCTGAATCCGGATTCCCTGAAGGTGCTGGAAGGATGTAAACTGGAGGCCTGTCTTAAGGAGGCTGAAGCCTACGACAGTTTCCAGTTTGTGAGAACGGGGTATTTCTGCGCAGACTCCAGGGATTCGAAACCGGGGGAGCCTGTCTTTAACAGAGTCGTGTCTCTTAAATCCTCATTTGTGCTGCCAGGAGACCGGAAAGAAAAGAGATGATAAATATATCAGGAGGAAATGGCAATGCAGACAGATGATCAGAATCTACTTGGAGGACTGGACGACCTTGGACTGGGCGGTTTTGAGTCCATGGATCTTTTTGCCGACAACAAGGAAAAACAGGCTGCAGAGGAGAAAGCAAAAAAAGAAGCCGTAAAGAAGAACGAGCCAAAGGAAGAGGAACTGGTGTTTGAGAAAACCTATGAATGTCCTGCCTGCGGTGAAAAATTCAAGAGCCTGACAGTCAGGAGCGGAAAGCTTAAGGCTGTTTCCCAGGACAGGGATCTGAGATGGAGATACAAGCAGCTGGAACCGCTTAAATACGATGTGGTCATGTGTCCTGAATGCGGTTGCGCCGCTCTTTCCAGTGAATTCGGAAAGATCACAGGCAAACAGGCCAAGATGATCAAGGAGAATATATCCGCAAACTTTAAGCCCCAGAGGGAAAAGAAAGCGGTTTATTCATACGACGACGCTCTTGCAAGATACAAAGTGGCCCTGGCAAATTCCATGGTCCGCGGCGTAAAGGCCAGTGAGAAGGCATTTATCTGCCTTAAGACCGGATGGCTTCTGAGAGGCAAGGCGGAGCAGCTGAATCCCGGCAATCTGGGGTATGAGCAGGTAAAGGCAAAAACCCTGGCAGAAGAAAAGGCGTTCATGAAGAACGCCCTTGAAGGTTTTATCAATGCCCGCCAGTCCGAAAGCTTTCCCATGTGCGGAATGGATGAACTTACAGTCGACTATCTGATCGCCGCACTGAGTGTGGAATTCGGGGAGAAGGACAGAGCCATGAAACTGCTCTCCGACATCCTCGTGAGCCGCACCGCCAGCGAAAGACTAAAGAACAAAGCGCGGGATCTCAAAGATACGATGAGATAAAGGAGTTATCACTCGTCAGTATCGTCAAAGAGATCTTCGCCGTCGGATATGGGAATGTCTACCTTTGAGACAGCATCCTCGGATTTTGAAACTGCTTCTGCAGCGGCATTTTCCACAGCTTTGCCCGCTTCGGAAGCATTTTCTTTGGCTGCTTTTGCCACATCCTCTGCGGCATCCTTCACCTCTTCAGAGATGTCCGTCTTGCCGGATCTCACATTGTCGGCCGCTTTCTTTGCGGCTTCGAAACCGTCCTTCAGAACAGCCTTTGTGTCTTTGGCGATGGATTCTGCTTTTTTTCCGACTTTCTTTCCGATCTCCACAGCCTTATCCCTGATCTCAGCCTTGAGTTCCGAAGCATTTTCCGCGGCTTCTGCGGTCTCATCGGAGATGGTGTCTTCAGCAGCATTTTCCGCATCATCCAGGTTCACGTATGTGCGTTCTGAGAGATCTTCATCCTCGTCGATGTCAAAGTCATCGAAATCGTCCAGGAATTCCTCTTCATCCCTGGCTCTCCTGTAGTAGAAGTATGCGGCGGCACCCGCTGCAATGGTGGTGAAAAGAACAAATTTGCTGAATTTTTTGGCCATAGCGTCTCCTTTTCATACAAATGTCTGACGACAGGAGACTGTATCTCCTGCCAGATCGGTCTGTCCATTATTTTAATACAGATTTCTCAGGTAAACAAGGTTATTTGCTATTTGTTGAAAAAAGTTGTATTATAATGACCCTATAGGTCAATGTATGACAGGGGGCGTATATGAACGAGAAGTTTTTCGATCTTGCAAAAGAGAAACAGGACCGCATCATGAATGCGGCTATCAGCACTTTTGCCAGAAGGGGTTACAAATGTGCCAGCACGGATGAGATGAAGGCCAGAGCCGGCATCAGCAAAGGTCTTTTGTTCCATTATTTCGGTGACAAAAGCTCCCTTTACGGATATGTCTGCGACTACAGCGCCCGGTATGTGATGCTGGAGATGAAACAGTTCATGGGAGATAAGGACCTCTCATACTTTGAGATGCTGCTTTCCAGGGAGGAGGCCTTTTCGGATGTCATAAGGAACTATCCCAGCATGCCCACATTCCTGGACAGCCTGAGGGAGGAGGATGACAGCGAGGCCCTTGAACTTGCGGAGGGCTCTGTCGACGAGTACCGAAAATTCATGCTGGACATGAGGATGAGAGCCCTGGATACAGTGAAAATGGATGCTGAGGACAGGATGATACTGGATAATACGATGGAATTCACACTTTCCCGCATAAGGCGCGAGGCGTATATGAGGGAGGAGAACGACTTTGTCCGGGTGAGGGATGAGGCAGTTTCCTATGTTAAATTCATGAAGAAGTTGGTGACAAAAAGGTCTGTGACCGAATTTATTTAAGAGAGGTAACCGTGTCTATGAAGGAAAATAAGAGAAAAAGCGGGATCCTGATGCCGGTGGCATCTCTGCCCGGCCCTTATGGAATAGGTTCGTTTTCCAAGTCAGCCTTTGAGTTTATCGACTTCCTGGAAGCTTCAGGGCAGACTCTCTGGCAGATCCTGCCCCTGGGTCCCACAAGTTTCGGGGATTCCCCCTATCAGAGTTTCTCCACCTTCGCCGGGAATCCTTACTTTATCGATCCGGAGGCGCTTATGGAGGAGGGACTCCTCAGAAAAAAGGAATGCCTGTCCTTTGATTTCGGAAGCGACCCTGAAAAAGTGGATTACGCCCTTATTTACAAGGCCCGGTTCAAAATGCTCAGGCTCGCCTATGACCGCTTTGAATCCAGCACCGAATACGAGCGCTTTTGCGATACAAATAAATACTGGCTGGACGACTATGCCCTTTACATGGCCATAAAGGATTCCCTGAAGGGACTGTCTCTCGCCAAATGGCCGGAGGAACTGAGGCTTCGCAGGAGGAGGAATCTGATCGAGGCCAGGAGAGCCCACGAGGATGAGGCGGAGTTCTACAGATTCCAGCAGTTCCTGTTCATGAAGCAGTGGATGAAGGTGAAGAAATACGCCAACGACCGGGGGATCAGGATAATAGGGGATATACCGATCTATGTGGCCTACGATTCGTCGGATGTCTGGGCTGAACCCGGGCTTTTTCAGCTTGACAAGTCCCTGACACCCACTGCAGTCGCCGGGTGTCCCCCCGATTTCTTCTCGCCCACGGGTCAGCTCTGGGGGAATCCGCTGTACAACTGGGAGTACCACAGGGATACTGACTACCGCTGGTGGGTCAACAGGATAGAGCATTGTTTCAAGCTGTACGATATCGTCAGGATCGATCACTTCAGGGGGTTTGAGCAGTATTATTCCATACCCTGGGGGGATGAGACCGCTGAAAACGGCGAATGGTTGGAAGGCCCGGGGTACAGCGTGTTTTCTGCCATAAAGAGCAGGATCGGGGAAAAACCTCTGATAGCGGAAGACCTGGGGCTCATGACCCCCGGGGTGAAGAAGCTCTTAAAGAAGACCGGATTCCCCGGGATGAAGGTGTTGCAGTTTGCATTTGAGCCGGAGGACTGCGAGTGGCATTCTCCCTATCTCCCTCATAATTTCAGGAGAAACTGCGTGGTGTATACCGGCACCCATGACAACGACACAACAGAGGGCTGGTACAAGTCACTCAAGAACAATGAAAAGAAGGCGGTGCGCACTTACCTCAGGGTAAATGACGGCAGGAAGGTCAGGGAAGAACTGGTCAGGATGGCCGAGGCATCCGTGGCGGAACTCTGCGTTATCCCGGTGCAGGACTGGCTGGGACTGGGGGCTGAGGCCAGGATCAATATCCCCTCCACCCTGGGAGGAAACTGGGACTGGAGGATGAAGGAAGGCGCCCTGACAGACAAGCTTTCATCCCGGATACTGGAGATGACAAGGCTATACGGACGTCTGCCCTATGCCGAATGTCCAGAAGATCAGGAAGAGAAACAGGAGACCGGGAAGAGCATCAAAAAATCCGGGAGAAGATCTTAATCCGAAAGGACTTTTTCGGGGCCGTATTCACTCATAAATGAGTTGTGATAGCGGCGGTCCAGGGAAACGTCTTCAGAGAACCAGTCCTCCATCACATATGCGTCTGCAGTCTCCCTGTCGGGGAATTCCACCTCCGCCAGGATGAGAGGGGAGAAGGGTTCTTCAAAGATATCCAGCTCTATTTTCAGGGAGAGTCCCTCAGGAGGGGTAAAGCCCTCCCGGAACACAGGGTTTTTGATGGGAATGATATAACGTCTCTTGGTTATGATGTAACCTTCCGCCTTTTTCATAAGGGAGTCACAGGCAGATCCGGAAACGGGGAGATTGATCTCTTCACGGGATATGAGCCCCTTTCCTTTGCATGTCAGATATGCTTTATCTGCGTCCTTCCTTATCCGGACCACCGGGTCAGTGCAGATATACCCCTGGGTTATCTTACGGCTTGGGAAGCTATCAAGGTCTTCCGGAAGCCTTTTTATAAGGTATTTCCTCTCTATTTCCACGATTTGCCGCCTCCTGAAATGTGTGTTTTGGGACCGGGGACCGGGCAGGGACAAAAAACTGTCCAGACCGCGTAAATATCGCATTTATGCTTGCAACAGCATCGGTGTATATGCTATTATAACAGAACTGTTCAGAATTTGGAGGATGATCATATGAGTTGCAGTGTAGAGAAACTTGAAGGAAGTATGGCGGTGCTCACCATCGAGCTGCCCGCCGAAGAACTTGATAAGGCTATAAAGAATGACTATCAGAGGCTCAAAGGCAGGATCAATGTGCCGGGATTCCGCAAGGGGAAAGTCCCCATGAGCGTCATCGAGAAGGTTTACGGACCTGAGATGTTCTACGAAGGGGCTTCCAGGGAGCTTATCAATGAAAACTACCGCAAGGAAATAGAAACGGTGGATGAAGAGATAGTTTCCAGCGCTGATATCGACATAGTGCAGTTGGAGAAGGGTAAGCCCTTTATCTTCACCGCAAAGGTGGCTTTGAAACCCGAGTCCACACTTTCAGAGTACAAGGGGCTCAAGGTTGAGAAGACTGACCGGGATGTGTCGGATGAAGATGTGGAAGAGTACATCATGGGCGAGAGACGTAAGAATTCCGAGAAGAAGGAAGTCACCCGCCCTGTGAAGGATACAGACGAGATCACCCTGGATTTTGAAGGGTTTGTGGACGGAACTCCCTTTGAAGGCGGAAAGGGCGAGGATTACAAGCTCACAATAGGAAGCGGCGCATTTATCCCCGGCTTTGAAGAGCAGCTCATAGGCGCGGAGATCGGCGTGGAAAAGGATGTGAACGTCACATTCCCCGAGGACTATCACGAGAAGAGTCTGGCCGGCAAGGAATCGGTGTTCAAGTGTACCGTAAAAAGCATAAAGGAAGTGGTGCTGCCGGAGGCTGACGATGCCTTTGCAGACGAGGTTTCCGAGTTTGAGACCATGGACGAGTACAGGGCTGATGTGCGGAAGAAGCTTGAGGAGAGAAAAGCCAAGGCTGCGGACAGCACAAAGCAGGAGAACGCTCTCAAGGAACTGGCCAGGAATCTTGAGGTGGAGATACCCACTGCAATGCTTGAGACCGAGGAGAGAGGCATTCTGGACGAGTTTGAGCAGCAGCTTTATTTCCAGGGACTTTCTTTCGACCAGTATATGAAGAGCACAGGGCAGACCAGAGAGCGCATGATGCAGCAGGTCGAGCCCGATGCGGAAGAGAGGATCAAGACCAGACTCGCTCTGGAGCATGTCATTGAGAAGGAAAATATCG
>JAILIO010000041.1 GCA_024695225.1 Lachnospiraceae bacterium | reverse complement strand
TTATGAGATTTCAGTCTCAGATCTTACAAACACGGATTCAGCAAGTGCTCAGAAAGAAAAATGTGATGTGAATGCCAATCTTCGGACTTTATCCGAAACCAGTCCATTAACTCTCCGATCCGGGAACTATGAGATAGATATGTTGATTGTCAAGTAAATTTGACCCACTTTTTCGTTCAGATTTGACCCACCCCGCCGTATGATAGCTCCACCTGATGAGGTGGGTCATTTCTAAACGTAAATCCTGATTTTTATACTGAAACCTGACCCACCCCCATCAATGGGTAACAACCTTGTAGCCGTCTGCCTGCATCGAAGTCCTGTCTATCAGTATTGTCCTGCTTGATGTCTCAAGTGTCACATACCTGCTCAGTTCCAGCAATCGGTCGCTTATGAGCTCGTGTACCAGTTTTTCCATGGATGCAGATGCCCTTGATGCCGCATTATCTGCAGAGACGGAGGTATTGCCACGGTTCCCGCAAAGCTCACTCATACTCATAAAAATGCTCTCATCGCTCCTGCCATCGGTGCTTTTGAATCTGTCTTCCTCCGCATCATATTCAAATCCCGGAGCCTTGCGGATCCTTTTCATAACAGACCAGGGAGTTTTAATTCCGTATGATTCGCGGATGTAGGCATTTGCCGCCAGCCTGCCCTTGCTGTTGTATATTTCAATGATCGCAGGAAAGTCTTTTTCATCTATCACTCTCATGACCATCACCCCCTCAATCAAACGGCATCTCAAGGCCTTCGTTTGCCAGCTGGCAGGCCTCCAGGAATTCCGCAGACTGTCTTTTTGCTTCCGTTATCATATGTTTAGCTTCATCCATGAGTCCATATCTCCTGAGCACATGCTCATAAATACTGATCAGGAACCAATAATGGTCATTTTCTTCCCTGAGATCCTCCTCGTTTTTTTCGCCGCGCAGCTCCCGGATATATTTCTCTCTTTCTTTACCCTCAAGTGAATCCAGTTTTTCTGATATCTCCATTTCTTCCCGGTACACATCCAAAAAATCTAACGGACGTCCCCCCTCATAAGATGCCATGGAGCCGTTGTCATGCACGCTGTGCCCAGCTTCAACCCATTCATGAAGGGCGGCACGCTCTTCGTCAGTCATGACCGTCTTTGCTTCATATTCCCTAAGCTCCTTCCTGAGGAGCGTCATACGTTTATTGTTCATGCTTCACCTCTCTTGATTCAACGTTGTGATTTTTGCTCTTGATTCGGTAGCTGTCACCGTTTATACTGATCACATGGCAGTGATGCAGGATGCGGTCGAGTATGGCCGTTGCCGCCAGTGTGCCGGTGAACAGTTCATCCCATCTTCCGACAGGCAGGTTGGTGGTGACAATGAGGGAGTTCTTTTCGTACCGTCTTCGGATGACCTGGAAGAAAAGGCTCTCTCTTTCTTTGTCCATTTTTATATAGGACAGTTCATCAATGATAAGCAGCCGTACTTTGTCCAGAGCCGCAAGGGTCTCAGCCAGACAGCCGGCCACCGCTGTCTCGCACAGTCTGTCAAGGAACTCCTTTGCGTTAACGAACAGCACCTTCTCTCCGGCGTTGCACGCTTTCATGCCCAGTCCAGTGGCAATCATGCTTTTTCCGACACCCGGAGGTCCTATGATGAGGACATTCTCTCCTGCATACATGAAATTCAGATTTGAAAGCTCATCAATCTTTCCTTTGTCCAGGCTCGGGTTAAAGCTGTAATCGATATCCTCAAGGTTTTTTTCGGATTCGAAATGAGCCCCCGTTCTCAGGCGTTCCTGCCTCCGCTTCTGCTTCCCGTCGTCTTCAAGACGTATAAGCCTTGTCAGGAACTCTTCGTAATCCATGCCGGTCAATCTGGCTTCTTCCACAAGTTCCGGATACCGCTCGCGCATGTCTACAAGTTTGAACTGTTTCATCTTCAGACCGATGTATTCTGCATTGCTGATTGCCGGATCATTCATACCGATACCTCCTGCAATGCTTTCTCATAGTACGAGCATTCCCGCACAGATACTGCCTGGGCATCCGGGAACGGAAGGGCATTTGCTGCTGACTTACGCCCTTTCCCGCTGCTTTCCTTAAGCATGGCTCTGAAGGATTTGATGTCAAGAGCATCCCTTTTTACAGCCTTGGCGATAAATTCATCAAGCACATCATCGTCATACAATTCCCGGAGTTCCATGATCTTCCTGGCGTAATGGGTGGGCTGGTCATACTTTTTTGCAGCTTCCGAAAGGAAGAGTGCCCCGTTCGAGAAGATTCTTGTGAAATCTCTCCGTATCTGGGGAATTGAAGTCGGCACTTTCTTTGCTATGGCCTCGTAATGCTCGGCATTGGCGACCGTCCGGTGTTTCCCGCATTCTGACTCCCTTCGGAGGATAAGGCTGCCTTTTAAATCATAGATCTCAATCCTGAAGCCATATATTATGCGGAACTTTACTGTCTTTCCAACATATTTCACCGGTACGCTGTACTTGTTGGCATTTATGCTCACCAGGCTGTCAGGGCTGACCTTCCTTTCCTGCATCTGCTTCGGCATGTACCTGTCTTTGGGCAAAGGCAGGAGCACGGCTTTTTCTTCAAGCAGATAGTGTTCATTAGGAATGCGCCCAGTTGTTCCATGCACTTCATCACACCACTTGTTCACGAATTCCTTGCCCCGCCGGTTGATCTCCTCCATCGTTGCGAAGCAGTTTCCCTTTATCAGCTGCTCCTCTATGTAGTTGAACGGGCGTTCCACCTTTCCTTTCTTTCGTGGCCAGTAGCAGGGGCATGCGTTAAGCTCGGTGCCAAGGTGTTTCGCCAGCATCAGAGCTTTCGGGTTGTAGCGGATCTCTTCCTCTGACCGAGGGTTGTTTTCTATCACGAGTGCTTTAGGGTTATCTATGAGCAACTCCAGCGTGACGCCTCCCAGATCCTCAAACAGCTCCTGTATGGCTTCGTAGATAGCATCAGAATCCTCCTTCAGGGAAAAGCACACCGCTTTCTTCCTTGATGCCGCCAGGATCATAGAAAAACAGTAAACAGTTCTTATCCGCGGTCCTATCTGTACCTCGTATTCAGTCCAGTCAAACTGCGCCTGGTCTCCCGGTGGGCTCTCATGCCTTACAGTGGCCTTGGAACTTATCAGACCCACATCCTCATCTATCCTTCTGAGAAATGTGTACACGGGACCTATGCTGCCGCCATACCCCCGCTTCTTCAATTCTCTGAAGATACGGGTCCCATTAAAATCGTATGGTGCACATCTCCACGCGATGATCTGCTCTTTGAAGGGATCAAGTATTGACGGATACACCTTTCTCTGGTAGGTCGGTTCATGGTCCATTTCCAGCAGTTTCTTCACAGTGTTCCTTGCAATCCCCAGCACCCTGGCCGTTTCCCTTTTTGACCTGGTCTGCTTGTAGATACGTTGGACTGCCGCCCAATCTTCCATTCTCTTCACCTCTCTCTTTCCTCCTTTCTGCCAGTGAAGGCAAAAAGGATTATATTTTTACTCAAGAGGTGGGTCAAATCACAACGTTAAATTTTCAAGGTTCAGTATAAAACCAGATCCGGGTTTTTCCGCTCCTCACCTCTTCAGGGTGGGGCAATTCTACTCGTTAAACCTGGGTCAATTTTCATTATAAATCAACATTATTTCCAATCTGAAAAAAGCCACTGTCCTATGGCTGATCTTCCTTCTGCTGGATGGATTTCTGGTCTTCGATCTGATGTTGTCGAGAATGGCGATGGAACAGGGAAGTTTTCTTGGAGTTTTTTATTATCCGGTCTTTATTTGCATTGTGCTGGCGGTGATGTGGCAGATCTCAGCTCTGACTTACCAGGCCAGATTCGACGACACCGTGAAGAATGTACTGATAAAAGGCGCGGCCATTGCTTTCTCAAACATAGGCTGGATGATCTTTCTCACCGCATTTCTCGCGGGAATGCTGTATCTGTGCAGATACCTTATTTTCATAACAGTCATACTGCCGGCCGGATACGCATTTCTGGTCCATCATGTTTTCGAACACATCTACAAGAAGATCGGATGGATAAATGATGGCGAAGAAGAGTAAAACACAGCTCACTGATTGAGATCTATTGCCTCAGGCATGCATGCCACCAGTTTTTCCTTAGGTATCATCACAAAAACTGCTACTATCGCAGGATCCAGCTGCGAACCGGCCGCATCCCTGATTATTTCTATTGCTTCCTCGTGTGACCTGCCCGCTTTGTACGAACGGCTCATGGTGATGGCAGAATAAGTATCGCATACTGCGATCATCCTTGCCGCCATAGGGATACTTTCCATAGGAAGCCCGTAATATCCCTTTCCATCAATGCGTTCGTGATGATAAAGGATCCAGTCTTTTATCTCCTCAAAAGAGGGGAAAGTTTTGAGCAGATCCATTGCTATCTTAGGATGCTGCCGCATTATTTCCCACTCTTCAGAATTAAGGGGACCGGGCTTGTTCAGAATGGCTTCCGGCACTCCAAGCTTACCAACATCGTGCAACAAGGCAGCATATTCAAAATTCACAGGATTTATCCCCGCCTTCAGACCTGCGGGAAGATATTCGTAAAGACACATGCAGAGTTTTTGGACGTTCCTGCTGTGACCGTTGAGGTTAGGGTCTCTCGCTTCTATCACGCCGACCAGGGTTTCTGTAAGCTCAAGGCTCCGGTCTTTGAGAGTATCCACCAAATGATACATAAGCATAAGCACAAGCGATACAAAGATAGCTCCGAAAAACAGTATTCCCGCAACCAGATAATCCGGCTCACCTGCTATAGCTACTCCGAGATATCCCACAAGGAAAAAGACAAGCAATCCAAGTCCTATTTTTTCCCAAATGGACTCCCCTCGTTTTCCGGAAAGCATCACATCTGTCGAATTTTCGATGAACCTGTAATACGCAATGATGTTCCCGACCATTATGATGCTGCCTATGATTATGAATACGATTGGCATAAACAGTTTTTCATTCTCCCGATTTTTTTATACCTATGTATTATCCTATATTTTTTTTATACTTTCAACCCATACCACTGATCAGTTTCAAGCATCAGTTTCAAGCAGCTCACATACGCTGCTTACATAAGCTGCTTACATACGCTGCTTACATACGCTGCTTACATATGTTGCTTACATATGTTGCTTACATATATTGCTTACATATGCAACATCTGCAGGCAGAATCCTTATGCTGCTTGCATTTGAAGTTTCAGCAAGGGTTACTTGCCGTGCGAACACAATTTCTCTTTACGGGAAAAGTGCAGCTGACGGACACATGGCATCTTGCGGCATCTGTCCCCTGATCATCATCCGGTATATCTATAACTGCCGGTCTTCGATGTAAATGACTGCGTCTTTGTTGACTTGTACGGGCCTGCTCCTTTTACCGTGACTTCCACTGTTCCCGCACTCTTGTCAAATATGTACTTCGCAGAATACGCCTTGCCCTTTTTAAGGGTGATCATGGTTGCCCCGTTGTCCTTGTAAAACACAG
>JAILIO010000295.1 GCA_024695225.1 Lachnospiraceae bacterium | reverse complement strand
GGCACTCTTTTTGAAGTGCGTTTGTAGAGATAGTAAGCATCACCTTTTTTCTTTATAGTTGTCCCTCGTTCCCGATACTTCTGCACCCATTCAGGGTACACCTTATCTGTTTTTGGCATATGGCCTCCTTTCCGTATAGGTGGCGTATACCTATACTCACAGATAGTATACCTCTACACAGAGCAAAAGTCAAGGGCTATGGGGAACATTGTATAATTCCTCATAGCCCTTATTAAATCCTGACCTATTCGTTTTTCAGCTATTGTTCATGAAAGAACCCTAGGAAATGGGCTATCTCTCATCCAGAGTTTTCCTTATCTGAGCCACCCTTCTTCGGGGAACGGGAAGGAGTATCCCGTTTTTCATCATTATGCTGTCCTTTTCCATAAAACTGATAAATGTTGGATTAACGGAGCAGTTCCTGGATATATTGAGAAAACCACAGCGCTCTAGTTCCTCAGACAGCCCGGTAAACTTCCCCATGACCAGAAGACTTCCCTCTTCTCCGGAGAGTTTCAGCACCACCCGGTTTCTTTTCACGGGTTCCGTACAGGCATACATGATATCCCCGGGAGCCAGTTTATATAATTGACCCTCATCAGATCTGAACTGGAGGATCCTGTTTTCCGGCTCCTGTTCCAAAGTCAGGAAATATTCGTCCAGGAGACTCCTGAGACCGCCTTCATTTCCCCTGTCCAATATCCCGAAACAGTGTGTTTTGTTTATGATACTGACAGCGTCCTCATTATCTCTTATGAGGATCACCCTTGTGTTTTTATTTTCCTTCCAGATCCGCATTCCGACTGCAACCCCGATGCCCCCTTCCAGAAAGGTCTCAAGCAGCACCAGGTCATAAGTCTTCCGGGATTTTAGAAATGAGTCCGATGTGTGATATATATCCGTTATCAGCTTGCCGAATTGTTTTTCTCTTCCGGTTTCTCTGTAATACTCCCCGATCTCTTCGATCACTTTACAGCAATGCTCAGCGTCCTCAAGGCACAATGCTGCCTTCAGCACGTTGCTTCCCTCCCATCTGCTCCTCTATTCTTTTAAAGTCCTAATTCTCTGACTTTTTCCGCAAACTTACGGAATTCATTTTTTGGCAGCGGGTTCAGGCAGCTCTCCAAAAGAAGCATATATTTCTCCTGCAGTTCACCCGCAAGAATATAAGGATTATTCATTATATCCGGCACACGGCTTCTGACAACCGCGCAAAGCAGACGATAGAAAGAATAAGGAGGATCGTCATATCTGTACACAAGCATTTTCCAGAAAATGAGGGCGCAGGAGTAGACATGCTCCATCTCCATCTCATCCCTGTAATCCTCCATCAGCCCCCGTCTCTCAACCTCCTCCCAGATCATGATCTGGTTGGTTATGAGATCCACATTGTTGTCTGTGTTTTTTGTCAGGACCACGGAGCGTTCATTTACACAATAATGATAAAGCCTGTCAGGCATTATGCCCGCATTTTCCAGGTACAGATTCAGGAGTATCCCCCAGTAGGAGTCCTCGTATATGATACCTTCCGAAAAGAATATCTCATTCCTGAGCAGAAACTCTTTTCTGATGATCTTTGACACCGGGCTGTTGGTGACACGTTTCATGTGAAACAGTTTTTTCCGGTCGGCAACCCCGGAAAGCCTTATGACATCCACTGCGCCTTCCGGTTCATTCAGATATGTGATCTCCTCGGCGGCATCTCGTATCATGCCGCACTCAACCAGGTCCAGATCGTAAGTCAGGGCAGTTTCATACAGCCTCTCCAGATAGTTTTTTTCCACCCAGTCATCCGAGTCAATAAAGGCTATGTGATCCGCAGAAGCCATTTTGACCCCGAGATTTCTGCAGGTTCCCATCCTGACATTTTCGGGAAGCGGCACCAGCACCACATTGTCCGGGTATTTCTGCTCCCATTTGCTCAGCTTTTCAAGAGTGCCGTCAGTAGAACCATCGTTTACACAGATGATCTCAAGTGACGAAAAACCTATGGTCTGGGCCTCCAGGGAAATGAAGAGACGGTCGACGTACCTCTCCACATTGTAGCAAGGCAATATGACGCTGATCTTCTTTATGTCGCTTCTCCTGTCTTTTGAAAAGGACCACCGGATCGCCGGCTGTCCTTTAATGATCAGTCACAAAACTTTTTGAAAGCTTCATTGAATTTATTGATGTTTCCGGCGATATCTTCCCCGAACACAGCTGTTCCGGCCACTATGACCTCTGCGCCCGCTTTAAGCACTCTGTCCACATTTTCTGCTTTTATGCCGCCATCCACCTGGATCAGGCATGATACTCCGGCCTCATCCCTTATCTTCCGTATCTCCCGTATCCGCTGGTCGGATTCTTCGATATAAGCCTGTCCGCCAAACCCCGGTTCCACGGTCATCACCAGGATCAGATCCAGATCGTCGATGTAAGGGAGCACATCCGTAACCGGTGTCCCCGGTTTTATGGACAGTCCGGCCAGACATCCACATTCATGGATGTGTGCGATATCGGAAAACAGATCATTTGATGCCTCTGCATGAATGGTTATCAGATCTGCTCCCCCATCCGCAAATACGGAAATATATTTATCGGGATTTTCGATCATCAAATGGGCATCAATAAACAGGTCCGGGTCTTTTCTCACGGAGGACAGCACCGGCACTCCGAAAGAGATGGACGGCACAAAATGGCCGTCCATCACATCGAAATGCACGTAATGAACTCCGTTATCCTTCAGGGCTTCTATCTGTGTTCCCAGCTTCATAAAATCTGCCGCCAGGATGGAAGGAGCCAGAAGGGGAGCGATACCCGGAAAACTTTTTATCTTTTTTGATTTTAAGTTGTTTTCCATCAGTTATTTTACTTTCCGAGGAACTTCCTCACGGAGTCGCAAACTCCCTGTCCGTCAAATCCGTACTTCTTTATCAGATCCCCTGCGCTTCCGGACACACCAAACTCATCCCTGACGCCTATCCTGTATACCTTTGTGGGAGCTTCTTCGGAAAGTACTTCACACACTGCGCTTCCAAGACCGCCGATGATGCTGTGCTCTTCAGCAGTCACAACCATCCCGGTCTTCCTGGCGGAACGGACCACCAGTTCCCTGTCGATGGGCTTTATGGTAGCAATGTTTATGATCTCGGCATCGATCCCCGCATCCTTCAGCATCTCTGCCGCATCCATGGCCGCGGCCACCAGGATACCGGTGGCGAATATGGTCACATCCTTGCCTTCCTTTATGACGGAGCCCTTTCCCAGTTCAAACTTATATCCGGGAAGCTTGTCGGTGACCACCGGCACAGCAGCCCTTCCAAAACGCATATATACAGGGCCGTCGTGCTGGAGAGCCGCCTTTACCACCTCAATGGACTCGGCATAGTCTGCAGGGGAAATGACTGTCATTCCCGGAAGAGCTCTCATGAGGGCTATGTCCTCGAGAGCCTGGTGGGACGCGCCATCCTCACCCACAGTGACTCCGGCATGTGTGCCGCCGATCTTCACGTTGAGTCTGGGATATGCCACGGAGTTCCTGATCTGGTCATAGTTTCTGCCGGTGGCAAAAACTGCGAAGGAACTGATGACCGGGATCTTTCCGGTGGTAGCCAGTCCTGCTGCGATACCTGTCATATCAGCTTCTGCAACTCCACAGTCCACGAATCTCTCAGGGTGAACTTTTTTGAATTGCCCGGTCTTTGTGGAACCTGCAAGGTCTGCATCCAGCACCACCATATCCGGGAATTCATCCGCCCATTTCACCAGGGCGTCGCCGTAACCTTCTCTGGTCGCTTTCTTTACTATATCCATCATCACCCTCCCTTATCCAAGTGCCTGATCTACTTTGTCCAGATCCTGCATTGCAATGTCATACTGTTCCTTGTTGGGAGCCTTGCCATGCCAGCCCGCCTGATTTTCCATGTAGGAGATATCCTTGCCCTTTATGGTCTTTGCGATTATGGCTGTGGGCATGCCCTTTGTCTCCCTGGCCTCTGCAAAAGCCTTCTTCATCTGTGAGAAATCATGGCCGTCGATATTGATCACATGGAAGTTGAAGGCCTCGAATTTCTTGTCGATGGGATAGGGTGAGCACACATCTGATATGGCGCCGTCTATCTGATAATTGTTGTTGTCGACTATCACGCAGAAATTGTCGAGATTGTGAGCCCCTGCGAACATTGAAGCCTCCCAGAGCTGTCCTTCCTGGAGTTCTCCGTCTCCGGTCAGAGCGTATACCCTGTAGGATGCATTGTCCATCTTGCCTGCGACAGCCATTCCAACTGCTGCCGAGATGCCCTGTCCAAGAGAACCGGTGGACATATCCACACCGGGGACCTCATTCATATTGGGGTGTCCCTGAAGATAGGAATTCAGGTGACGAAGAGTGGGCAGATCCTCCACGGGGAAGTAGCCCTTATTTGCCAGGGTCGCGTACAGTCCCGGCGCGGCATGTCCCTTTGAGAGAACAAATCTGTCCCTGTCCTTCTTTTTGGGATCCTTGGGGTCAAGGTTCCTCATCTCATCGAAATACAGGCAAGTCAGAATGTCAGCAGCAGAGAGTGACCCGCCCGGGTGTCCGGCCTGGGCTCCGTATACTCCCTCGATGATGCCGCGTCTGACTTTTACAGCGGTTTTTTTCAGTTCGAGTTCCGTCATGTCTTCTCCTTCCTTATTCGGTTGAATTACGGCTTGACACCCGGTACTGCAGAGGAGTCATGCCAAATGTTTTTTTAAACGTCCTGTTAAAATGCTCGACGTTCTGGTACCCTGTCTGGTCTGCTATCTCGTCCACCTTCAGATCGCTGGTCCTCAAAAGGGTCCTGGCCTTCTTCATCCTGATCCTGGCCACCTGGGCGACAAAGGTTTTTCCGGACTTGTCTTTTATATATTTGGAAATGTAGGGCTCAGAGAGGTGGAACTCCCTGGCCAGACTTCCAAGAGTGACTGTCCTGTAATTGTTCTGGATATATTCCATGATGGCTTCCAGCCTGTCGTTGGTGGCGGAATACGCCCGGCCTGTGATGGCGGGAAGCTTGTTCACAGCCACGGTCAGTGCGCGTATGGAGGCTTTGATTATATCCTCGTCCATACCGGCGCCCCAGTACATATATCCGCGGCTGGTTATGCCCACATAAGCCATGGCCTTTGACGCCGATCCATGGGAAAGGGCATGCTCCTCGTACACCGACAGCTCATATGTCACTCCGAAGTACTGTTTTATGGTGTTGCTGACCGCGTCCAGACGTCCGTTTCCGGAGGCGTCCACTATGGCGGTCCTTTCGCCGGAGGCTATGGTGGTCTCTGCCATTATGCCGTTCTCCTGGCGGAAGTGGCACTCCGGTATATTGAAATAGGGCATGGGTTCGATATATTCCTTGGAAAAGATATCGTAGACCAGCCTGGGAGAAAGCTCCCTGTGTTCCACATCCGAAACATGTTTCACAGTGTATCCCACCTGTTCCCGCATCTTTTCCGGAAGGGATATGCTGAAGTTCTCCTTGAGGATATAGGAAATGCCACCCTTTCCGGACTGGCTGTTTATCCTGATGACATCGGAATCGTAGGTGCGTCCTATGTCCACCGGATCTATAGGCAGATACGGCACGGTCCAGACCTTGTCGTCGTCTCCCTTTCTGAAGTTCATACCCTTGGAGATGGCGTCCTGATGTGATCCGGAGAAAGCAGTGAACACAAGGTCTCCTGCGTAAGGCTGTCTCTCGTACACCCTCATGCCGGTCAGGCGCTCGTACACATCTCTGATGCCTGTCATATCAGAAAAATCAAGCCCGGGATCCACTCCGTAGGAATAAAGGTTCATGGCCAGGGTGACGATATCCACATTTCCGGTGCGCTCGCCGTTTCCGAAAAGCGTGCCCTCTATCCTGTCTGCTCCCGCAAGAACCGCAAGCTCGGCATCCGCCACGCCGCATCCGCGGTCGTTGTGAGGATGTATGCTGAGGGTGACCCCGTCCCTGTATTTCAGATGCCTGTCGGCATACTCTATCTGGGAAGCAAACACATGTGGCATGGCTGTCTCAACAGTGGCGGGAAGATTGATTATGTCCTTGTGATCTGCTGTGGGTTTCCACACATCGAGCACCGCATTGCACACATCCACGGCGTAATCGGTTTCCGTGCCATGGAAGCTCTCGGGACTGTACTCAAAGAGGAATTCTCCCTCTGTCTCATCTGCAAGCCTCTTTAAGAGTTTTGCGCCGTCGACTGCCAGCTTCAGGATCTCGTCCTTATTTTTCCTGAAGACCTGCTCCCTCTGGGCCACTGATGTGGAATTGTACAGATGTATAACTGCCCTGGGGGCTCCCTTTACAGCTTCAAAGGTCTTTCTGATGATGTGCTCCCTGGCCTGAGTCAGCACCTGGACTGTCACATCATCGGGTATCATATCCCGCTCTATCAGCGCCCTCATAAATGCGTACTCGGTTTCGGACGCGGCAGGAAATCCTACTTCGATCTCCTTGAAACCTATCCTCACCAAAAGCTGGAAAAATTCTATCTTTTCGTCCAGGCTCATGGGTTCTATGAGTGCCTGATTGCCATCCCTCAGGTCCACTGAGCACCAGAGAGGCGGCTTGTCAAAATGGTCTTTCTTTACCCAGTCGTAAGTTATGTCGGGAGGCAAAAAATACTGCCTCATATACTTTGATGCGTTCAAAACAGATATCCTTCCTTTCCTTTTCCTCCAACTTTATGATCACTTTTTTAAAGTCTTGCTTTAAGCGCTTCTGTCTGATCTTCATAACCGGGCTTTCCGAGGAGAGCGAACATGTTCTTCTTGTAGCTTTCCACTCCGGGCTGATTGAAAGGATTTACTCCCAGCAGATATCCGGACACGCCGCAGGCATACTCGAAGAAATAGAAGAGTCCGCCTATGCTGCGCTCGTCCATGCAGGGAATCTTCACCATGAGATTGGGCACTTTTCCGTCGGTGTGGGCCAGTATGGTCCCGTTCATAGCGGAATCGTTGGCAAACTGGACTTCCTTTCCCGCAAGATATCCGAGACCGTCCAGATCCGAATCTGCCTCAGGGATGATCAGGCTTCTGCGGCTCTTTTCCACATTTATGACCGTCTCAAACATGACCCTGGATCCGTCCTGTATGAACTGTCCCATGGAGTGCAGATCCGTTGTCAGATCTACGGATGCAGGATAGATGCCCCTCTGATCCTTGCCTTCCGACTCGCCGTAAAGCTGCTTCCACCACTCTGAAACATAGTGAAGTCCGGGCTCATAATTGGCCAGTATCTCAACTGCCTTGCCCTTTCTGTGAAGGATATTTCTTACAGCTGCATACAGAAGGGAAGGATTCTCCTCATAAGCAGCCTTTAAAACTGTCTCTCTCTGTTCTGCTGCGCCCTTCATAAGCGCATCTATATCCGCTCCGCTGACTGCTATGGGCAGCAGGCCGCAGGCTGTGAGCACGGAATATCTTCCCCCCACATCGTCAGGTATCACAAAGGTCTCATAACCCTCATCGTCTGACATCTGGCGGAGAGCGCCTTTTGCCTTATCCGTGGTACAGAATATCCTCTCCTTTGCGCCTTCCTTGCCGTACTTCTCGATCATCTTCTTCCTGAAGAACCTGTAGGAAATACCGGGTTCCGTGGTAGTGCCGGACTTGGATATCATATTGATGGAGAAGTCCCTGTCTCCCACCAGATCCAGAAGATCGGCAATATAAGTGGGGCTCATATTGTTCCCGACAAAATATATCTCGGGTGTTTTGCGGTCCTCTTTGGTCTGCATGTTGTAGAAGCTGTTCCTGAGTGCTTCAATCGCGGCTCTGGCTCCGAGATAAGAACCGCCTATGCCGATGACAATGAGAACATCTGAATTCTCCCGGATCTTTTGGGCCGCAGCCTTTATCCTGGCAAATTCCTCTTTGTCATACTTCTCGGGGAGATCGATCCATCCTAAATAGTCATTTCCGGCTCCGTCCCTTGCAAGCAGCGTGTCCCTTGCGCTTTCCGTCGTTCTCTTCAGGTTCAGGACCTCATGTTCCCCCATAAATTCCAAAGCCTTTGAATAGTTAAAACTTACAATGTCTCCCATAAAAGACCTCCTTAAAAAAACCAAAGACAATTTAACTTCATTATCATATCATCATTGATATTTTTTAACAAGAGATGGAATTGAGAGAAAATGCATTCTAAAATTAATAAATGCTTAATATTTAAGTCATATATTTGACACAATTTAAGTATATGCTTATGAGAGTACAAGGATATATTTTACTTCCTGCTTACTTTCATTAAAAAGAAAAACTTTCCCTCTTAAGAACCGGGTCGACAGCGTTGCTGCCGGCCCGGTTCTGTTTTATCTGTAATGGTTTTTCCTGATCTCCCGGGAAAACCTTTATCAAACCATTATCAGTGCCTTATATGTTCTTTTTCCGCTATTGAATTCCCCTTTGATCAGTCCTTTGATAATTCTTCTGCGACCCCGGATCAGTTTATTTTCATTCCCCGGATCGATGCCTGATCAGTCCTTTATAACTCCTTTTATGATATTCATGACCTTTTTTGAAGAATCCACTATGGGAGACTGGGACATGCGGCTTATATATTTCTTTCTGTCTCTCCAGAGTTCGGCGATCTTTTCCAGGAAGTACTTCTGGGTCAGGTCGTCCTCATCGATGACGATGGAATATCCGGCCTTCTCAAAGGATGCGGCGTTCAAAAGCTGATCCCCACGGCTCTGAGTTGTGGGAAGGGGTATGAGGATATTGGGCTTTCTCAGAGCCAAAAGCTCACATATGGCATTGGCTCCCGCCCTGGAAATAACTATGTCTGCAGCGGCAAAGAGATGGGGAAGCTCATCCGTCAGATATTCAAACTGTTTGTAACCGGGTTTTGTCAGAAGGAGATTGTCCATCTTGCCTTCTCCGGCAATATGGGCCACATCATAGCCCGGAAGTATCTGGGGAAGTATGCCGCGCACGGCTTCATTTACCGAGGCAGAACCCTGGGAACCGCCGATCACCATGAAAATGGGCTTTTGACCGTCAAATCCGCACAGTTCCAGGCCTCTCTTCCTGCTGCCGTTGAAGAGCTCGCTTCTGATGGGAGTCCCCGTCAAAACAGCCTTTCCGGCCGGCATAACCGACAGTGTTTCAGGAAAATTACAGCAAACCTTCTGGGCAACGGGTATACAAAGCTTATTTGCCAGGCCCGGAGTCATATCGGATTCATGGATGACGCAGGGCACCTTAAGGCTTGCCGCGGCCCTGACCACGGGGACAGACACAAAGCCCCCCTTTGAAAAGAGCACATCCGGCTTTATCTGCTTTATTATCTTCCTGGCCTGCTGCATTCCGTGGAACACGCGGAAGGGATCGGAAAAATTCCTGGGGTCGAAGTATCTTCTGAACTTACCGGTGGAAACCCCGTAGTAAGGTATTCCCTGTTCTTCTATAAGCCTTTTTTCTATTCCGTTCAAAGACCCTATGTAGTAGGGTTCAAAGCCTTCTTCTTTGAGATAGGGGAGCAGCGCGATATTGGGTGTTACATGACCCGCTGTTCCTCCTCCCGTAAGGATTATTTTACGGGTTTTCATTTCGATCCTCCGTCCGTATTTTCCTGCACCTGAACATATCCGGAAGAAATATATCCCTCCACCGGGTTTCCGTCAACCGTGAAATACACGTGAACCCAGTTTCTGTTTTCCGAATAACCCAGAAAATCAAATTTTTCGCCGGCGCTTACTGTTCCCAGGATATTGTCTTCATCTGTGGACGGGGTAGCCCTGACTCTCACATCTTTGACTATCATCACGGTTCCCAAGACCTTGGGCCCGGAAGCATCTCCGCTGATGCCGGGTCCTGCCTGCATGGGGACGCCGTTTTCCATATCCCCCGAGGTTTCGGTCTCAGTCGCTGCCATATCGCTGTTCCTCTTATCCCTCACTTCCCCGAAGATCAGGATCAGAAAAGCGCAGACGATGGCAGCCCCGACTATTATCATGGCGATCCTGAGACCCCTGTCTGTGCCGTCGTCGTCCTCGTCGTCGTACTCATAATCTTCCCGCTCCCGCATTTCCCGGGTTTTTCTTTTGCGATGGACTTCTCTGTCATCCATGCGGTCATACCTGCGGTCTGCTGATCTGCGGCCCCGGGAGTGGTGTCTTTCTTCATCGAAGTCCGGTCTCTCCCGGTCTGAAGGCGCTGTTTCCCTTCTGCCATCTCCCGTTTCCCGGTCTCTTTTTATCACGGAATGAGCAGCTTCCAAGATTATGTTTTTTTCAACTTCTTCTAAAGGTATCTCTCTGTCCGATATCTCTTCCGGAGCAGACAGCTCTTCTGTCTCTTCTTCCGGGGGTTCTTCCGGATCGGAGGTAAAGACCACATCGTTTACGGATTTTCCGCAGCTCTGGCAGAATCTGGCTCCGGGCCTCAGGGCCGCCCCGCAGTGGGGACATCTCCCCGCCTTTACAACCTTTGCGCCGCATATGGGACAAAAGGTATCGGAATCAAGCAGTTCCGAATTACACTGGGAACATTTCATCAGGTCTCATCCTCTTTGATCTCTTCCCTGACCTTGGCGATCTTTGCCACCTTCACATCATCCGAAAGTTTGATGAGACGGACTCCGGATGCCGCTCTGGACATGACCCTGATATCGCTCATGCTGATCTGTATGATCACACCGCCTGTGGTGATCATCATTATCTCATGTTCGTCATCCACAGCCTTAACGCCCACCACGGCTCCGGTCTTTTCGGTGATCTTGTAACACATTATCCCCTGACCGCCTCTGTGGTGTCTTGTGAACTGTTCAAGCTCTGTCCTCTTGCCCATTCCATTTTCACTGGCTATCAGCAGTGTGGATCCCTGGGTAGTGATCTGCATACCCACAACCTCGTCACCTTTTCTGAGCTTTATGCCGCGGACGCCCCGGGCGTCCCTGCCAAGTGGCCTGAGTTCTCCCTCATTGAACCTTATGCACATGCCGTTTCTGGTGACGATAAATATGTCTTCATTTTCATCGGTGCTCTTGACCTCTATGAGTTCATCGTCGTCGTCGAGATTTATCATCTTGAGGCCGTTCTTCAGGATCCTGGAGAACTGTGACATGGGAGTCTTCTTTACCACGCCCTTCTTGGTCACCATGAAGATGTTTTTTTCATCCGAGTATTCCTTAACCGGTATCATGGCGGTGATCTTCTCATCCGGCTGGAGATTCAGCAGGTTCACCACAGCCGTGCCCCTGGCATTCCTGGAGGCTTCGGGGATCTGGAAGGTCTTCAGCCTGTAGACACGCCCTTTGTCGGTGCAGAACATAATGTAACTGTGGGTCCCCGCCATGAGAAGATCCTCAATGTAATCGTCATCTATGGTGGTCATTCCCTTTATGCCCTTGCCTCCCCTGTGCTGGGTGGAGAATTCATCGCTGTTCATTCTCTTCACATACCCGAGGGAAGTCATGGCTATGACCGCATTTTCATTGGGGACCAGATCCTCTGTCTCGATATCCCCTTCGTAACTGCCGATGCGGCTTCTCCTGTCATCACCAAAATTCTCTGCGATCACCGTGATCTCATCTTTTATGACATTCAGAAGCAGGTTGTTGTCTCCGAGTATGGCCTTGTATTCTGCGATCTTTTTCAGCAGTTCCTCATGCTCCAGCTCAAGCTTCTCTCTCTCCAAACCGGTGAGAGTCCTGAGTCTCATTTCCACAATGGCATTGGCCTGCTTCTCCGAAAGGCTGAACCGTTCTATCAGTCTTTCCTTTGCTTCCGGGGTATTGGCGGAACTTCTGATGATCTTTATGACCTCATCGATATTGTCCAGGGCTATCAGCAGACCCTGCAGGATGTGATCCCTCTCCTCCGCCTTGTTCAGATCGTATTTGGTCCTTCTGGTGACCACTTCCTCCTGATGACGGATATACTCCGTAAGCATCCCCTTAAGGGAAAGGATCCTGGGTTCGTTGTTCACCAGAGCCAGCATGATGATACCGAAGGTGCTCTGCATCTCGGTATGTTTCCAAAGCTTATTCAGGATAATGTTGGGGTTTGCGTCCCTGCGGCACTCTATGACTATGCGCATACCCTCACGGCTGGTCTCATCCCTCAGATCAGTGATGCCGTCGATCTTCTTGTCCTTGACCAGGTCTGCGATCTTTCTGATGAGATTGGCTTTATTTACCATGTAGGGGAGCTCAGTGACCAAAATCCTGGTCTTGCCGTTTTGCATGCTCTCCATCTCGGTGACAGCTCTGACCGTCACCTTTCCACGGCCTGTCCTGTAGGCTTCCTGGGCGCCGGAGGTCCCCAGTATGATACCGCCCGTCGGGAAATCAGGGGCCGGAACCAGCTTTAAAAGTTCCTCCGTATCAGTTTCCCTTCCCTCTTCGGTGCGGTTTGTGATCATGGTGTTCACGGCGTTTACTATCTCCCTCAGATTGTGGGGAGGAATGTTCGTGGCCATGCCCACCGCTATACCGTTAGTGCCGTTCACCAGGAGGTTTGGATACCTGGACGGCAGTACCACCGGCTCTTTTTCGGTCTCATCGAAGTTGGGGATGAAATCAACGGTGTCTTTATTTATGTCGGCCAGCATCTGCATGCTGATCTTTGAAAGCCTGGCCTCGGTGTACCTCATGGCAGCCGCGCCGTCACCGTCCATGGATCCGAAGTTTCCGTGGCCGTCCACAAGTGGATATCTGGTGTTCCAGTCCTGGGCCATATTGACCAGGGCTCCGTAAATGGATGAATCCCCGTGGGGATGGTATTTACCCATGGTGTCACCCACGATCCTGGCGCATTTCCTGTGGGGCTTGTCAGGAGTGTTTGACAGCTCCGTCATGGAAAATAATATCCTGCGCTGCACAGGCTTCAGACCGTCCCTCACATCGGGAATGGCTCTGGAGGCGATGACGCTCATGGCGTAATCTATGTAGTTCTCCTCCATTTTTTTCTTGAGATCTACATCCTCTATCTTGTCAAAAGTGATTCCGTCTTTGTTTTCCTGATCTGCCATTATTTATCTCTCCGTCACTGAAGGTCTGTCCGGGATAAGGTTTCTCGTCAGATATCCAGATTTTTAACAAATTTTGCATTCTCTATGATGAAGTTCCGGCGGGGTTCCACCCTGTCGCCCATAAGGGTGTCAAAGGTGATATCCACCTCGGACTCGTCGTCTCCGTCCACATTTACCCTGAGGAGGATCCTGTGCTCGGGATCCATTGTGGTATCCCAGAGCTGGTCCGCATCCATCTCACCCAGACCTTTATAACGCTGGATCTTGTTGTTCTGGTCTCTTCCCACCTCGTTTATGATACCGGCCAGCTCGTCATCCGAGTACGCATACCAGGATTTTCCGGACCTGTCCAGCTTGTAGAGGGGAGGTTTTGCCAGGTACACATGGCCCTGTCTTATAAGCTCCGGCATGAACCGGTAAATAAATGTGAGCATAAGGGTGGCGATGTGCGCGCCGTCCACGTCGGCATCCGTCATGATTATGATCTTGTCATACCTGAGTTTGGAAATGTCGAAGTCCTCGTGGATCCCGGTGCCGAAGGCCGTGATCATGGCTTTTATCTCTTCATTTCCGTAGATGCGGTCCAGTCTCGCCTTCTCGACATTTAAGATCTTTCCCCTCAGGGGGAGTATCGCCTGGGTCGCCCTGTCTCTCGCGGTTTTTGCGGAGCCTCCTGCGGAATCTCCCTCGACGATGTATATCTCACATTTCTTGGGATCCCTGTCGGAACAGTCTGCAAGTTTTCCGGGAAGGGCCGTGTTTTCAAGGGCGCTCTTCCTCCTGGTGAGATCTCTGGCTTTTCTTGCGGCCTCCCTGGCGCGCTGGGCCAGCACTGATTTCTCGATGATGGCCTTTCCCACGGAGGGGTTCTGCTCAAGAAAATAAGTGAGCTGCTCTGACACCACAGACATGACAGCCCCTCTGGCGTCGGCGTTTCCAAGCTTCTGTTTCGTCTGTCCCTCAAACTGGGGATCCTCTATCTTGATGGAGACTATCCCCGTAAGACCTTCCCTTATATCGTCTCCCGACAGATTTGGCTCCGAATCCCTGAGGAGCTTCTGGTCTCTGCCGTAATCATTGAAGGTCTTGGTCACGGCGTTCTTGAAGCCTTCCAGATGTGTCCCTCCCTCGGGAGTGTTTATATTGTTCACGAAGGAATAAACGCTGGCGTTGTAAGTGTCGTTGTGCTGCATAGCCACTTCCACCAGCACGCCGTTCTTCAGTCCTTCGAAATACATGATCTCAGGGTAAAGGGTCTGCTTGTTTTTGTTTAAATATTCCACAAACTCCCTGATTCCGCCTTCGTAGTGGAAGACCCGGCTTTCCTTTTCCTCACCTCTCAGGTCGTTCAGTTCGATCCTGAGGCCTTTTGTGAGGAATGCCGTCTCCCTGAGCCTGGTCTTAAGGGTATCGAATTCAAAACAGATATCGTCAAAGATGGTGGCGTCGGGGAAGAATGTGACCTTTGTCCCGGACTCATCCGGTCCGCAGGTGCCCGTCTCCTTAAGGGGATACATGGTGTGACCGCGTTCGTATCTCTGCTCGTAAAGCTTTCCCTCGTGCCTGATCTCAACCACAAGCCAGTCTGAAAGAGCATTGACAACGGAAGCACCCACGCCGTGAAGTCCTCCGGAAACCTTGTATCCGCCACCGCCGAATTTGCCTCCGGCGTGAAGTATGGTGAAGACCACCTCAACTGCCGGTATGCCGGCCTTGTGATTTATCCCCACAGGAATGCCGCGGCCGTTGTCCATAACCGTACAACTGCCGTCCTTATTCAGATTTACGATGATATTCGTACAGAAACCGGCTATGGCCTCATCGACAGAGTTGTCGACTATCTCATATACGAGATGGTGGAGTCCTCTGAGAGATGTGGAACCGATGTACATACCCGGTCTTTTTCTGACTGCCTCCAGTCCTTCCAGGATCTGTATCTGGTCGGCAC
>JAILIO010000246.1 GCA_024695225.1 Lachnospiraceae bacterium | reverse complement strand
TTATTACAGGGAGAGAGTTTTGGAACCGGGACCCTATGCAAATGAAAACTTCATGTATCTGGGATCCGGGCATATGATGAATCCAAATACCACCCTGAAGCAGGAGAAGCTTGGGTACAGCGACCTGCTTTCGGACAGCGTTTCCGGGGACAGTGGTATATACTACATATTTGAGGAGGGGTGCTGCGATCCCGGTTCCGCCCTCTTCAGCTATCTTGGGGCCGTTCCCGAGCGTACGGACACTTTCCGCGCGGGGGGCCACACATTTGAGGTATACAGGCTACGGGCAGGATAAAGAGTGCGTCAAAAAACATAGCGGCTGGGTACGTGAGCCAGGGGGTGTCATCCCTCATGGGCTTTGTTTTGCGGACCGTATTTATCATGAAACTGCCGGAGACCCTTCTGGGTGTGAACTCCCTTTACGCGGGGATCCTCTCCATGCTGTCCCTGGCGGAACTTGGAGTGGGAACCGCCATGAACTACAGCCTCTACGCTCCCATGGCGAAGGGGAATACGGAAAAGCTGAAGTCCTATATGGCGGCCTACAAAAAGGCCTACAGGGTGATAGCCCTGGTGATCGCGATCGTCGGGCTCCTGCTCACTCCCTTTCTCAAATACATTGTGGGGGCAAGGGATGACATCACAGAGAGCCAGCTTATCTTTTATTATCTGATCTTCCTCTTCAACACCGTCAGCACTTACTTTGTCTCATACAAATACGGGCTTTGCTGCGCGGAACAGAAAAACTACATACAGACCAATATCCTCACTGCCACCAAGATAATAACCGCCATGGTGCAGATAGTGATAATACTTCTCACAGGAAACTTCACTGCATATCTGCTGGCAGGATCTGTTGTGCAGATACTCCAGGTGATATACGCAGGGATCTTCCTGGACAGGAAGTACCCCTATCTCAGGGATCCCCGGCATGAACCTCTGACAAATGAAGAGACCGCTGACCTTAAGAACAAGGTGAAGGCCCTGCTCCTCCACAGGATAGGGGATACAGCCAGACTGCAGACGGATTCCGTCATAATCTCCTCCTGCATAAATGTGGTGACCGTGGCCATAGTGGACAATTACAACATGGTGATAAACACTGCGGCTTCCCTTGCGGGGGTCATCTTCAATTCCGTGATAACCTCCTTTGGAAACCTGATCGCCACGGAGGACAGGGAGAAACAGTACGATGCCTTCAGGATATACAGGTTTGCCGCAGTGTGGATTTACGGATTTCTCACCGCCGGATTCTGCGCCCTTCTGACACCCCTTGTGGGAGGGATCTGGCTGGGTGAGAAATGGATGCTGGGGAATCTGACAGTTTATCTGATCCTGACTGATTTTTATTTCAAGGGGGAGCGGATAGTGCTGTCGAACTTTAAGACCGCAGCCGGAGTCTTTGAACCGGACAGGTATCTGGCCCTGATCCAGGGGGCTGTGAACCTGGTGCTGTCGGTGGGGCTTGTGCTCAGGATCGGGCTTTCCGGGGTGTACATAGGTACTGTGGTGTCCGGGCTTATAGCCAATGTGACCAAGCCTGTCATCATTTACAGATACTGTTTCGGAAAGGGAAGCGCCGGGTATTTCAGGGACTCTGCAGTGTTTGATATCTTCACCCTGGGTGCAGTGTCCCTGTCCGTGTTCCTGAGAACCCTGATAATGAAAGAGACCACGATATTCACCTTCCTTGCGACGGCCGCGGTGATCACTGTAGTGTTCAATGGCCTTTTCCTCCTGGTGTTTGGAAGGACCTACGAGTGCAAGAGGATCCTGGGGGTCCTGAGGAGGAAGAGGAAATGAAGGGGAGCACTGAAGGACTGAAAAACGAGGCGGGCAGGGCAGCTTTGGAGAAAGGGCAGGGAAGATCTGATAAAGCCTTGTCTGATGCTCTTAAGAACGAGACCTTAAGGCTCCTTAAACGCGAGGGCGCCCTGTCCCTTAAAGGAAAGCTTAAAAAAATGCTGGGCCGGGGGACAGAGCCTGACCCTGTCAGATGGCCTGCAGGGATGCTGATGCTGGGGCTGTTTGAATCCGGAGAATATGAAGAAGTGGAGTCCCGGATGAAAAAATGGCTGGACACGGGAGGGGAGATCAGATCCCCGGAAGATCTGCTGGCCATGCAGGTGTTTATGGATATGTGTGAAAAATTCCCGGAATGCGGCAGCAGGGAGAGGATCTCGGAAAAGGTCAGAGACTTTCTGGAGGCCTGGCCAAGAGACACTGAGGGCGCCATTATTTACAACAGAAACGATGCGCTTAAGAGGGTGTTTGCAGACGGGATAGGGATGTGCTGCCCTGTGCTTTCAGGGATCGCTCCGGGGCTTTCCACGGGGCAGATCGGGAGGTTTCTTGAGCACTGTACAGACCGGGATACGGGACTTCCCTGTCACGCGTATTCCGTTTCAGCGGAAGGCGCAGGGGGTCATACAACGCCGGAAAAACTTAGCAGTTCACAGGATATTGTAAATGACACAGATCCCGGTCAGCCGAAAAATGCCCACATAAAGACATACGGCCCCGGGGGCTGGGGAAGAGCCTGCGGATGGGTCCTCATGGGGATCGCAGGGGCATGTGTCCGCTCCGGGGATGGAGACAGGGAAAAACTTCGGGAAATGTACGAAAGAGCTGCAGCGCCTGTCCGCGCAAGAGTCCGGGAGGACGGGCTGTGGGGATCATTCCTCTGTGAAAAAGATTCCCATACAGACACTTCCGCCTCAGCTATGATATTATATTCGGAGGCCCTTATGGGACAGGATGTGTCTGCGGGGACAGGGGCTCTTAAAAAATATGTGACCCCTGAAGGCAGGGTTTTGTCTGCCCAGGGAGAATGCAGGGATGCAGGAGACTATTCCGAAGAATACGGCTCGTATCCCTGGAGCGTGGGAATGACCCTCGCGCTCTTCGGGATCGCCCAAAGGAAGGAAGGCACTGTATGAAGGGACAAAAGTATTGCCGCATATTGGGGACCAGGATAAATGTCACCAATATGTCAGATACCATAAACTACATAACCGGACATCTGGAGGAACTCAGAGGCAGGTATATCTGCGTCTCCAATGTCCATACCACGGTGATGGCCTACAAGGATCCTGCCTATCAGAAGATCCAGAATCACGCAGCCATGGCTCTCCCCGACGGCAAACCCCTGTCCCTTGTGTCCAAGATAAGGGGCCACAGGAGCGCGGACAGGGTCCCCGGCCCCGATGTCATGACAGAGATCTTCAGCATTTCCGGGAAGATGGGATATACCCATTATTTCTACGGAAGTTCACAGCATACCATAGACTGTCTGAAAGAAACCTTAAAGACCAAGTACCCGGGGCTCAAGGTGGTGGGTATGGTGGCGCCTCCCTTCAGGGAACTGACCCCTGAAGAGGACGAGGCTGCAGTAAAAGCCATAAATGATGCACATCCTGATTTCCTCTGGGTGGGTCTGGGAGCCCCCAAGCAGGAGGTGTGGATGGCCGCCCACGAAGGCAGGGTGAACAGCCTGATGCTGGGCGTGGGGGCAGGTTTTGATTTCCATGCGGGCACTGCAAAGAGAGCTCCCTCCTGGGTCCAGGAAGCTTACATGGAATGGCTGTTCAGGCTGATACAGAACCCCAGGAGACTGTTCAAGAGATACTTCCAGACCAATCTGGAATTTATCGTCCTCATAGTGGAAGAGGAGATCAGACGCAGAGCCGGGGTTAAGGACTGGTGTCACAGCGCAGGAGCCGTAGAAGAAAGGCTGAAAGCCAGGACCAGAGCCGGGAAGAAACCGAGGATGCTCATCTATGCGCATTATTATTATCCCGATGTGGCTTCCACGGGACAGCTGCTCACGGAGCTTGCGGAGAGCCTTGCAGATAAGCTTGAGATCACGGTCATCTGCGTGGTCCCGTCCTACATAGGAAAGGTGCCCGGGAAATACAGTGACAAGGCGTACTATTACGAGAGCAGGAACGGCGTAAAGATAATCCGTGTACGGGTCCCCAGTTATACTAAAAAGCAGGTGACTTCCAGGCTGATAAACATAACCACCTATTTCCGGAGGGCTATATTTGCAACCTTCAGATCCGGGAAGCAGGACTATATATTTGCCATAAGCCAGCCCCCTGTATTCGGGGGCATCCTGGGCGTCATTGGGAAATTCGTGAAACATGCGAAGTTTATCTACAATATCCAGGACTTCAACCCTGAGCAGGTGAACGCAGTGGAATTCACCAGGTCACGGGCCATGATCTCCACCATGATGCTGGCGGACAAGATCAGCTGCCGCATAGCCGACAAGATAGTCCTGGTGGGAAGAGATATGGTGGACACCCTGAGAGCCAGGTTCCCCAAGGATCTGCCCCCTTACTGCATCATAAACAACTGGATAGACGAGGAGGAGATAACCCCTCTGCCGGCGGACGACCCCGGAGTCGTGGAGTTCAGGGAGAACCACGGCCTCACCGGGAAGTTTGTATTTATGTACTCCGGAAACATAGGACTCTATTACGATCTGGAGAAGATCATGAGGGTGCTCTTAAGGTTCAGGGGCAGGAACGACATAGTGTTCGCATTTGCCGGAGGCGGAGCCATCCTGGACAGGCTGGTGGAGTTCAGGAACACCCATCACATGGACAACGTGCTCTTCATCCCTTACCAGGAGAAGAGAAGACTTATCTATTCCCTGAACGCTGCGGATATCCACTGGGTGGTGAACGCCAAGGGCATCAAGGGGGTTTCAGTCCCCAGCAAGCTCTACGGCATAATGGCCGCCGGAAAGCCGGTGATAGGGCTTTTGGAGGAGGGTACGGAAGCCCGCATGATCATAGAGGATTCCAAGTGCGGCTTTGTGGATGACCCCGGGGAGGAGGATTCCATAGAGAGGCTCATAAGGAAAGTGCTGGATAACCGCGACACCCTTGCATCCATGGGTATGAGCGGACGGGAATACCTGGTGAAGAACCTGTCAAAGCAGAAGTCAATCGAGCGCTACTTTGAGGAGATAACAAACTGAAGGGAAGAGCGCAGATCTCACGGAGGGTACACATGATCAGTCTCACAGTCATGATCATCACAAAAGATGAAGAACAGAATATCGGCAAATGTCTGAAGTCCCTGACGGGACTTCCCGAGAGAGTGGTGATAGTGGACTCCTGCAGCACGGACGGCACGGAAGCCGTGTGCCGGGGTTATGGCAGGAGGTTTGAGAGGTACGGCGGAAAGCTTGACTTCTACACCCGGGAGTGGAAGGGTTATTCCGATCAGCTGAACTGGGCCATAAACGAGACAGGGATAGACACCGACTGGGTCATGCGGCTGGACGCAGATGAGACGGTGACCCCGGAACTCAGGAAAGAACTGATAAAGAGACTCCCCCGGGAAAAGAAGGATGTGACGGGGATAGTCCTGAAGCGCAGGGTTTACTTTATGGGCCGCTGGATCAGGCACGGCGGCAGGTATCCAGAGAAACTCATGAGAGTGTTCAGAAACGGACACGGGAAATGTGAAGACCGGCTTATGGACGAGCATCTGATCACCGACGGAAAGATCCGTGAATACAGAAACGATATCATAGACTGCAATGAAAAATCTCTGTCCTGGTGGATATCCAAGCACAACAGATACTCAGACCTGGAGGCTCAGTCCTATTTCCTTGACAGCGGAAATGAGGACCTCTCCGGGGCAGGAGCCCAGACCGGAAGGAAAAAGGTCCTCAAGGGCTGGTATTACAGACTGCCTCCGTTTTTCAGGGCCATGGTGTATTTCAATTACAGATATTTCATAAAGGGAGGATTCCTGGACGGCACTGAGGGCCTGATCTTCCACTTCCTTCAGGCGTTCTGGTACCGTTTCCTGGTGGACTCCAAGATCTGGGAGCAGACCCACAGGTCTTAAGGGGGTCGGAGTTTGAGAGTTAAGACCGGACAGTCACTTGGACCGGGGTACATTACAGAGGATTGTAAATGAAGAGGCGGATACTCATTATAATGGGCCGTTACCTCCCGGGGTTCAGGGACGGAGGCCCGGTTCGGAGCATACAGAATCTGACTGACAGGCTGGGGGACGATTTCGACTTTATCATCCTGACCTGCGACAGGGACAGGGGGGATACAAAACCCTACAGTGGCATCAAAAAGGGGGCTTTCAACCGGGTGGGCAAGGCCCGGGTATTCTATGTGGAACCCCACGGATTTTCCTTCCGCATCATAAAGAAACTGAGTGAAAAGGCAGATCTGATCTACCTCTGCGGCTGTTTCAACGATTACGCCAGAAAGACTCTCCTGATGAAGAGGATGGGGCGTATCAGAATACCTGTGCTGGTGGCTGCCATGGGACTTTTCTCCTATGACGAATTCCACATAAAATATCCAAAGAAAAAAGCCTATACATCCCTCATGGATGTGACCGGATGCTTTAAAAACGTGTCCTGGTCCTGTTCATCCGAGCAGGAGAAAAGGGATGTAAAGCGGGAGATACACAGGACAGGGACCTTTTATACCGCCCGGGATCTGCCTGTGCTTATGACAGGAGAAACGCCTGTGAAAGGGAAGGCTAAGGGAGAGTTAAAGCTTTTCTACCTGGGCAGGATCGCCAGGGTGAAGAACCTGGAGGGCGCTGTCAGATCCCTTCTCGCAGTTGACGTCACGGGTATCAGGATCTCATTTTCCATATACGGAGGCATGGACGACGAAGGCTACTACGAGGAGTGCAGGGCCCTTCTCTCAAAGCTTCCGGAAAACATCACCTGGGAGTACAAGGGGCTGATCCCCGCGGACAGGGTTGTGGAAGTTCTGAGGAAACAGGAGCATGTGCTGATAATGGATTCCTTCGGGGAAAATTACGGCCATGCCATCTTTGAATCCCTGTCCGCAGGATGCCCGGTTCTCATAAGCGACAAGACCTCCTGGCACGAGGTTGAGAGAAAGGGTGCAGGCTTTGAGTGCCCTCTCTCAGACTACAGAGTCTTTGCATCCCACATAAGGGATTACGCCCTGATGGACAGCGGGGAATTTGAAAAAGCATCCCGGGCTGCCTTTGAATACGCAAAAACCCTCGGAGGTTCAGACTGTGAGAGGGAATACAGGATCATGTTCACCGATGCAGCCCCTTTAAAATGGTGACCGGGATCAGGGAGGGATTTTCTTGAAGGTCTTATTCACCGCAAATATACCGTCCCCTTACAGGACTGCATTCTTCAACGAACTGGGGAAGCTCTGCGATCTCACTGTGCTCTACGAGAGGGACAGGGATGTGTCCCGGGACCGCAGCTGGACAGGGGAGGATCCTGAAAATTACAGGGCGGTCATCATGAAGGGCTTTGATTACTCAGAGGCCGATGCCTTCTGCCCCGAAGTGGACAGATATCTTAAACAGGACTACGACATCTTCGTGATCGCGCTTTATTCTTCCCTCACCGGGATGTATGCCATAAGGCGTCTTTATTCCCGGGGGAGGAAGTTTGTTATGAGCACGGACGGCGGGATCCCTGGAAGCGGCAGGGGGTTTAAGGAAGGGGTGAAGAGATATTTCATATCAAAGGCTTCCGCCTGGCTTTCCACCGGGGAACTCTGCGACAGATATCTCACGACCTACGGCGCAGACAGGGACCGGATCTTCCGCTACCCCTTCTCATCCGTGAAGGACCGGGATGTTCTGAAGGCTGTCCCCTCTCCCGAAGAAAAGGCGGAAGCAAGGAGGATCCTCGGCATCACTGAGGAGAAGGTGGTGCTTTCTGTTGGTCAGTTTATTTACAGAAAGGGATTTGATATACTCGAGGAGGCAGCGCCCATGGTTGAAAGGGCTTACCCTGAGACCGCAGGCCGTATCGGCTATTATGTGGTTGGGGGAGACGGACAGGACGGGCCTTACCTCCACAGAAGGGCCTTTGCCGGGAAGGAGAGGCTTAAACTCTATTACCGGGCAGCTGATATTTTCGTGCTACCAACCCGGGAGGACATATGGGGCCTGGTGGTAAATGAAGCCATGGCTTCGGGACTTCCCGTCATCACCACAGACAGATGCGGAAGCGGCCTGGAACTCATAAATGGGGGGAGCGGCGATGCAGGTCCGGGGACTGAGGAAGAAAAGCACAGAAACGGCCTCATCGTCCCTGCCGGGGATGCAGAAGCGCTGGCTTCAGCCATCGGGAAAGCCATTGCGGGGGAGATTGTCCTTTCCCCTGAGGAAGCGCTTAAAACCGCAGGCAGATACACTTTGGAGAACATGGCCAAAACACATATGGAGATATTTGAAAGTGATACTTTACAGGATCTTATTAAAATTAAGCAAAGTTAAATACGGGAAAAACCTTATGCTTAAAGGCTGCCCTGTGGTGGTGAACCGGGGCAGTATCAGGATCGGGGACAATGTGTGCATAAAGTCGTCCTTCCTGTCAAACCTGGCGGGACTTTATCAGAGGACTGTCATATGCGCCAGGACAAAGGAGGCCCGGATCCTCATCGGAGAGGACTGCGGCATCAGCGGCGCCACTATTTACGCGAGAAAGTCCATTGTCATCGGGGACCGCACCCTGATCGGCGCAAATACGAAGATACTGGACAATGATTTCCATCCGGTGGACGCAGAGGCCAGGTTCAGGGACGACAAGGGACTCATCGGCACAAGACCCGTGAAGATCGGAAATGACTGCTTCATCGGGTGCAACTGCCTGATACTGAAGGGGACGGAACTTGGGGACGGCTGTGTTGTCGGCGCGGGTTCCGTGGTCACCGGGAAATTCCCGGCAAACTCCGTGATCGGAGGAAACCCCGCGAGGCTTTTGAGGACTGTGTGAACAGACGTGCTTTCTTTAGGCCCTTAGGAGCATCAGGCTGTTTCCGGGGATTGAGGACTGTGTGAAATGAACATTCTTTTTGTGGGTACGAACGTACCCGACGGGGAAGAACTTTCGAGAAATGTGTCCCCGGCGGGAAACCGGTTTCAGAATAATGTGATAAAAAATCTCAGGAGCCTTGGCCACAGGGTCCACAACCTGTCCTTTACCACCGACGGCAAAAGCAGGGGGGAAGTTCTGAGGGACATCCCGGCTTTCAGAAAAGAACTGAAAAGGTATGCCGGAAAGGCCCACATAGCCATGTGCTACGACATACTCTGGCCCTGGCTGGACCTGCCCGGGATCATGAAGAGGGCCGGCAGCAGGAGCATGGTGCTGATGGCTGACTTAAGCGGCCCGGAGTGCTTTGAAAGCCCCCACAGAAAGGCCTACGCCAAAGCGATGATCGGCTCCCTTTCGCACTTTGACACTGTGGTTGGGCTTTCCGAAAATGTGAAGAGGTATATGAGACCCGGTCAGGGGTTTATTTACGTGCCCGGGGGCATCGACAGGGAGTTTTATGACGCCTTTGAAAGCCCCTTTTTCGGGGATGCGGACGGAACCTTTACGGCCGTGTTCTCGGGGCTTATGAGTCCTGTGACGGGAGCGGATCTGGCCATCTCCTCCATGGAGATAAATAAAGACCCGGATCTGAGGCTTGTCATGACCGGCAGGGGAGAGCTGGAGGGGGCAGTGAAGGCTGCGTCTGAAAAGGATCCCAGGATCATTTATAAAGGACTCCTCCCCTACGATGAATACATGAAGGTGCTGAAGGGCGCAGATGTGCTGCTGAACCCGCGCCGGATGTCACTTCCGGAAAATCAGAACAATTTCCCTTCCAAATTTATGGAATATCTGGGAAGCGGCCGCCCGGTGATATCCACAGGTTTTGCGGGATGGGAGCATTTTGAGGACAACTCTTCCTGGTGCAGCGAGAGCCCTGAGGATCTTGCCAGGGCTGTTGCAGCGGAAAAGGAAGAGCGCTGCAGGGAAAGGACCGAAGCCATATTCGAAAACAACAGAAGGGCTGCAAAGGAGTACCTTTGGGAGGACATTCTTAAGAAGGTGGTCGCCGGATGATCTTTGAGAGATTTTGCATCGCCGGCATCATACTGTTCTGTGACACCATGGCAGGGGTCTATTACAGAAAGGCTTTCCGCACCATCAGCCTGAAGATGATCCTGGAACACGGGGCGCTGATATCCGCCCTGCTGTCTTTATTTATCCTGGTGCCCGGGATCCCCCGGGAGATCATCCTGATCTCTGAGGCAGTCCTCATCTATTACGATCACGAGCAGCTCCACACCGGGCATACCATACTGAACGTATGGGAACGCAGATTCATACTGGGGATCGTGATCGTCTGGATGCTCTTATTTATGGGTGTGGGGATCACCGGATCCGTACTGGGCGCGGGAATCGCCGTGCGGATATTCTACATACTGCTGTCATTTGCAGACAGGACAGTGAGGAAGGTCAGGGGCACGGATATTGAGCTTGGGGATCTGGAAGGCCAGGCCCTCAGGACAGCCATTACCGTAAGCGGGGGATACAAGGGGGTCCTGGACGTTTCGTCTGCTGTCATACTGGCTCTGTCTGCGGTGCAGGTCATGTGTATCTACAGGCTCTTTGGAAGCGCATCCTATCCCCCCTTTGAAAGGCTTCTTTACCTGGCGATAGGTGTGGGCGGACTGATACTGATCGTCCATTCGCCCCTTCTCACACTTTTGAAGATCAGTTATTACGAGTTTGTAAATATAGACGGCGTCCTTCCAAACTTCCTCCTGGAGTGGAGGAGCAGGCTCTTTGACAGCGTCCCCAAGGGATACAGCGAGGATATTGTGCGGAGAGTGTCGGAAAGATATCCTGCGGACAGTGTTTCCGGGGACATGACAAGGCCCGACATCATTGCAGTTATGAACGAGTCCTTTGCAGATCTCAGGGTAAACGGCAGTTTCGAGGTCACCCGTCCCGTGATGCCTTATTACGACCTGATGAAGAGCAATATAAACGCCTTTACCGGTTTTGCCCACGTGTCTGTGCTGGGGGGGAATACAGCCTATTCCGAATATGAATTTCTCACAGGTGATACATCAAAATTCTACAGATACTGTCCCTATTCTTCAAAGATGATGCCCACGGGTCTTGATATCCATGCCCTGCCCTCCCACATGAAGGACCTGGGCTACAGGACCATCGCCATGCACTCCTATCTCAGGGAAAACTGGAGAAGGCCCACGGCCTACGGCAATCTGGGTTTTGAGGAACAGTATTACATAGACGATTTTCCTGAGGAAAACATCCGTAAGGTCAGGTCCTTCTGCTCCGATGAGTCACATTACCGCGAGATCATAAGGCGTATGGAGGAGAGCAGGGATGACAGGCCTGTGTTCTTCTTCAATGTCACCATGCAGAATCACGGGGGTTACGCCCCTGTGACAGAGGGGATTGACAGGATAGAGGTGAGGGCAAAGGGAATGGATCTTCCGGAAGCGGGAACCTATGAAACCCTTATGAGCCTCAGCGATTCGGCCCTTCGGATACTCACGGACTATCTGTCAAAGAGGGAGAGACCGGCGATCCTTTTGGTCTTCGGGGATCACCAGCCCAAGCTCCCTGCAGGGTTCATGGACGCTGTGACAGGGCATCCGGAAAGCGTTATGACGGAGGAGGAAAAGGACAGGCTCTATACGACTCCATATCTCATATGGTCCAACCGTCCCCTTGACAGGAGACTTGCCGTAAGTGACATAAGCCTCAACTATATGGGTGGATATCTTATGAAGGTGGCGGGGCTCCCCCTCACAGGATACATGAAGTATCTGGAAAATATGCGCTCTGAAAAGAAAGTGATCAGCAGGAGAGAGGGGGAGGCATCCCCCGAATACGAGGCGCTGATCTACGCTCATATCAGAGGCGGGGTGGCCGGAAACGACGGATTCTTCTAAAGATCTGTGGGCCTGCTTTTCAGATGACCCGTCATTTACAGCTTGATATCTATACCTGCGCCTTCAGTGCCGAAGGATGATGGCATACTGATTTCAGGGGACAATACTTTCGTTTCTGCAGGCACCGGAAATACAGGGGCTGATACTGCATTGTTTCCTCCCATGCCGGGTACGCCTGAACCCTTCTCCAGCATATGCTTTATCATATCCTTAAGATAATCCATGTCTGCCTTTACTATGGCTTTGCGTTCGGAATTTCTGTGCTTTCTCTTTAATTCTTCCAGATCCTCCTCGCTCATGTGGGGATCCACTATCTCCATGGTTTCCAGCATTTCCATGGTCTCTTCCAGCTTTTTTAATTCCTCTTCTCCGAATTCGGATATCATTTCATTCAGATCTGCCAGAAGGTCATGAACATTGCCGGAAACGGTTTCAGAAACATCACTTTCTGCGGAAAGACCTTCACCCGAAGCCTCGGTCATCTGCTCCACTGCTTCCCCGATCATGGCCTCACGCTCTTCCAGGATCTTGTCTTCCTGCTCAGAGATCTCCTCCTCTTTAAGGGAAACAAGAGCGTTTTTCATGTCCACCGCAGCCTCCCCGGTCTTGTTTTTGTTCTCATCGCTTTTCTGCGTGCGGGATACCAGCTCTTCCAGCTCCAGGTGGTGCTTTTTCTTCCTGGCGGCCATTTCCATCCGCCTGGCGTGGGTGAGGGTGATCTGAAGTTCCTCCGGATCCCCTTCTCCCAGGGATATCTTTCTCTTTACCTCCATCACCTTTCTTTTGGCGGAGAGCACAGCCTGACCTGCGCTTACGGAGTTTTTGGCCCTCTGGATCTTATTTGCCACTTCTTTGTAGTTGTAGTTTACGGGCTTATCTGTGGACTCTTCCTCTTCGGTTTCGGATGTCTTCGACTGATCGAAGATACTGAGTATGTTGTCTGTGGTAACGGCGTATGGATTCAGTTTTTCTTCGGGAGTCTTCCTCATTTCGCGGACCATCCTGCGGATCTGCTGTTTTTTTTGCTGTTTTTCACAGGAGACGGTATCCTGCGGCAGGGCCCCACCGCCCTGACCGTAAGCGGGGGCCGATCCAGACAGGGAAACCACTCCGGATACTGAAAACCTGCCCGAAGGATCATTTGAGTTTGATCTTGAGGAAGACCTCCCGGGACCGTAAGCGGAAATACCCACAGAGCCCCCGGGACGGGTGGTCTGAACGCCGGTTTGCGAATATGCAAAGGGATTGAACATGATCGCCATAATATCTACCTCCCTGTAGAAATATGAATTCCTTTTCATGGCTGAGTCACGCAAAAATACTTATCTTTTTCTTATATCGGAAATTATACGGAAAAGTTTACAGCTGTGATCTCGCTGATAGAAGATCTCGTGTCATCCGGATCTTTGAAGATGATGCCATTAAATCCCAGGGCCATGGCGGCCTCCACATTTTCCGGTGTGTCGTCCACAAATATGCATTCCCCGGGGTCTAGCCTGTAAAGATCCAGAAACTCCCGGTACATAAGTGGATCCGGCTTCGTCTTTCCGACCCGGAAGGACAGTATCCCGCCCTCCATATATTCCATGAACGCAAGTGAACTCCCGCATTCGTCATATGCCTTTTTTGAATAGTTTGATAGGTAATAGACATGGAAACCATGTCCTTTGAGTTCTTTTATGAGAGGAATGGCGTAGTCTCTTATGGTCAGCAGCCCTTCCACATTTGAAAAGGCCGTGTAAAGCTGGTCCCTGATCTCCGGGTCCAGACCGGCCATAGCTTCAAGGCACTCGTCCTCTGTGAGTTCTCCCCGTTCAAACATGCCCCAGTAGGGACTCATCACTGAAGCCTTCAGGATCCGCTTTATCATGGGGCTGTCAAAGCCTTTTTCAGTCAGAAATTCCTGTATCCTGTAATCCGCAAGCACGCCGCCTATATCGAATACTATATTTTTTATCATCATTGTCGCTCCTGTTTTTGAAACCGATGATATCACAGCGGTTCAAAAAGAAAAATAATTCTTCTGAATTTCTTTGATAAATTGTGGTTTTTTGCCTTCGGGTCAGTTATAATCGAATCTGTATGGGTATCGGAAAACAGTATGAAATTGGCGAGCGGACAGTTTTTTTGGAGGCTTACTATGAAAAAAATGATCGATGTAAAAAGACTGGTTGCGGGAACTCTGACTGCGTGTATGATCATA
>JAILIO010000243.1 GCA_024695225.1 Lachnospiraceae bacterium | reverse complement strand
ATAATAATCGTCATGCCGTGGAAAGAGACCGGAGAGGATCTTTCTAAAGTGAAAAAGACAAGCTACGGCACGGTTACTGTGGGTTATTACAGAAATCAGGGTTAACCCCGGCATTTGCGCGGTCTCAGAAAAAGAGACCCGTGGAAACCGTTTCAGATAAATCGAAACCGATTCCCGGAATATGAACATGTTTCAGGAGATCAGTTTCAGGAAGATCGCGTTTATTTACATAAACCGGAAGGATATATAACATGAGCATGCTGTCAATAATAGTTCCTGTTTATTTCAACGAGGACACTTTGGAGGACCTGTACGAAGACCTTTCCAAAAAAGTGCTGCCGGTCCTCGACGAATACGAGATCGTGTTTGTGGATGACGGATCCGGGGACTCCTCCTGGGAAGTCATGAACAGGATAGCTCAAAAAGACCGGAACGTGCGATGTGTCAGACTGTCCCGGAATTTCGGTGAGCACGCCGCCCTGCTGGCAGGACTCAGCGTGTGCAAAGGAGACTGCGCAGTCACAAAGCAGGCAGATCTCCAGGAAGACTCTGCCATCATAATACAGATGTACCAAAGCTGGCAGGCGGGAAATAAAGTCGTTCTGGCGGCGAGAAAAGCCAGGAAGGAAAACCCCGTCTATGTGTTCATGGCCAATATGTACTACGGGATGATCCGGAAGGCTGTAAATAAAAACATGCCCTCCGGCGGCTGCGACTGCTACCTGATAGACCGTAAAGTCATAGAGGTGCTGAAACTGCTGGACGAAAAGAATTCATCTCTCACCCTCCAGGTCATGTGGTCTGGCTTTCAGACGGACATCATCTGGTTTACCAGGCAGGAAAGGGAAAAGGGGAAAGGCCGCTGGACCATGGCAAAGAAGATAAAGCTTGTCATGGACTCTCTTATGAGCTTTTCCTACGCCCCCATAAGGATAGTCAGCTGGATAGGGGTCATTTTCAGTTTAGCCGCCCTTTTAATGCTGATATCCGTACTGGTTGAGTACTTTACAAAAGGCGCTCCCGTATTGGGCTGGTCGTCCCTCATGTGCGTGCTGCTTTTGGGCTTCGGCGTGGTCATAGTGACCCTGGGCATACTGGGAGAATACATATGGCGCACTCTGGACGCCTCAAGGCAACGTCCGCCCTTCATAATTGATGAGATAAAGGAAAATAAAGAATAAAGAGATCAAAAAACCTCCGGCTAAACCGGAGGCTTTTTCTTGGGATCAATGGGGCTCGAACCCATGACCTCTCGCGTGTGAGGCGAACGCTCATCCCAGCTGAGCTATGATCCCGCAACGAAAGATATATTACCACAGTCTGATGGAGAATTCAAGTAAAATGTCTACCGTCTTCTCCTCCTGTCCACACCTCCCGCTTCGTAGTGCTTTCTCTTTGCCTCGTACATGGCCCTGTCGCCCTGCTTTACAAGCCTGAGTACATAAGCCGAATTCTCTCCCCATACGCAGCCTGCGGAAACAGACACCTCGTCATTTTCTTTTTCTGCGGCAAGGAACTGCTCAAATTTCTCTCTGAAGGCCTTTTCGGAGATCTCCGGATAAAGGATCACAAACTCGTCTCCTCCGGACCTGTAGGTATTGTTTCGTCCAAAAAACTTGGAAAGGAGCGCTGCCCCCTTTATTATCATTCTGTCTCCGGCTTCGTGGCCCTTTGTGTCATTTATCAGTTTAAGTCCGTTCAGATCGGCGCTGATAACGCCCACACTGCTCTTCCTCACCTCCAGGTCCTCCTGGGCCCTGATCAGTGAATTACGGTTCCTGACACCGGTCATGGCATCATAGCTTCCGAAGTAATTGAGTTTGTCCATGGCATTCCGGTATGAGATCTCAGAAGAGATGATATAGGTTATATCCAGCAGGATATCCCTGTTCATCTTTATTAGTTCCGGATCGTAATTCACCATGGCGACATAGCCAAACATCTTTCCATTCTCGTAGAGGATTGCGATCTGCAGCCTGTGGGCGTTGAGCAAAAGGAAGCGTTTGAAATCCCTGGGATAATTGTCCTTAAAGTCCTTTGTGTCAGGTATATCTATTATCCCGTCTTTGTCCCCGATCTCTTCCCATGAGCCCCTCAGATAATCCAGACTGATATCCACATTCTTCCCGATCATAGGGTCTGCTTTGTCCGTACAGTATTCATACTTAAGCCGCATGTATGAATCATCATATATCATAATATAGGCCCTGTCTGCTCCCGTGATCTCAACAGTGTGCTCAAGGATCCTGGTCATCTTGTAGTCGTAATCCCTGTTGTCCTTCACAAACTTAAGGAGACCTGCGATCCTGTCTCTCTGTTCAGCCTTGACAGCAAGCCCCTGCTGGGTCTCAACTTCCTTGTCCCAATTGTTGAATGTGCATATGAAGCGGTTTTTCTTCCTGAGGGGAGAACAGACTATGTGATACCAGTGCCCAAGACTTTCCACATACAGTACTTCCTTCACTTCTTCACCGGACACTGCCGCAAGCTCTGCCATTTCCAGCCATGTGCGATAGGAATCCCTGAAGCTGATGTCAGCCACCTGTTCAGCAAGCTCATTCCATTTCTTGCCCAAAAGTTCACACAGGGAAAGATTGGCGAAATTCCTTATGACCACCACATCGCCGTCATCTTTCTTCCTGTATTCATACACTCCGAAAGGCAGAGGGAATCCCTGCATCATATGGAGGAGATAAGAGGTATCCGGCGCAGTATATGTGTCGCTCTCGGGATACTCGGTCACGATGTCGTGTTCCGCATAATAATTGTTAAGGGTGAATGCCATGGAGGAATTGCAGATGCTCATCCCGATCATTATCCTGGTCCCTTCTTCGTCCGAAAGGTCCACCATCTCCACATGCATCCATTCATATTCGGTCCTGGCTATGCCCTTCTTGAACCGGAAGCTTTCCGACAGGAAGGAATTCTCACTCTCTCTGAGCCTGTTCATAGCCTGATCCATATCCATATATTCGAGGAACCTGCCCCTGTCAGGCACAGCCACCATATCCTCCGCCATGACCCGAATGCTCTCGCTCGCGGAATCCCCGTTCTCATATTCTGCATATTCCGGATGCATGGGGGAATAATAAATGAGATCCATGGTGTCATCTTCAACATTTACAACAGCGATCTCCTCATATATGTTCAGAAGTCCTGTTACGCCAATGTCCTGCTCTGCGCCACCGGAAGCCGCCGCTTTTCCTCTGCTCCCCATGATCTCCAGATTATAGACGCCTCTGCTTTCAGAAGAAAAAATCCTGGTGACCTTTGTGCGCCATACAGATCCAAAGAAGGATATGTCTTCCACATCGCTCTCACCGTTTCTCACCAGTCTGTCAAAGATAAGCCTGAGCCTGGCAGTAAATATTTCATCGGTGGCGATCCTCAGATCCAGATCCGTCTTCACAGCCTTGCCGTAGGGCATGATCCACTTGGACATGGACCTGTTCATGTACAGGCAGGTCAGATCAGTGCCCGTGTCCTGCAGTATGGCGGAGGGCATTTCATTGTCCGCAGTGGACTCCGAATCCGGATCCTCATCGGTAAATGAAGGCAGAAGATATCCGCATTTCCCGGTCCTTCCCACCGCATCCATGATATCCCTGTCTTCCCTGTCTTCAAATCCGGGATCCTTTATGTACTCTTCAAATACAGTCCCATCCTCGTTATAAAAGGGTCTTCCGTGATAATACCCCTGCTGCATGCCGCAGCCGATATCGTACACAAAATCACTCTGTTCAGATGTCTCCACGCCCTCAGCTATGACGGAAGCGCCCAGGGACTGGGCCATTCCCGTTATCGAGGACAGGAGAGTCTTTGACCTGGGAGTAAAATCGTGAAGGAATGACATGTCTATCTTTATGACATCAAAGGTATAATCCTTAAGACTCAGGATCGAAGAATATCTGCTTCCGAAATCATCCAGCACAAGTTTATAACCGGCTTCGTGGAATCGGTTCGGTTCTTCTTTTATGAACCGGTTATCCCTTGCCAGCATGCTCTCCCCTATCTCTATCTGGAGATAACCCCGGGGAATGTCGTATTTATTTGCAATGGATTCTATCTCGTCAAATATATTGCAGAGTTCAAAATCAAGAAAAGAAAGATTGACGGAAAAGGGAACCGTCTGCAATCCCCTTTTTTTTATGCTGTCAAAAACCCGGCAGGCATCCTCGATAACAGCCAGATCCAGCCGGTGCACTATGTGCTCCCGCTCAACGACTCCAAAAAATGCCGCCGGCATCATCCACTCGCTGTTTTTGTTCTTCCATCTGGCCAGAGCTTCAAATGAACATATCCTGCCTGTAAGAGTCCTGACCACAGGCTGAAAGAAGGCGCAGATCCTGTGTTCTGCTATTGCGTCGTCAAAATCCCGGAGAAGGTACTGCTTCAGGTCGTTCTTGCTGTTCATCTCGCTGTCGTATACCACCGAAACTATGCCTGAAGGCTGCTTTATGCTGGAAGACGCCACCCTGGCTTTGTTGCAGGCTGACATCACATTTTCACTTCTCCAGTCGAACTCGTATATGCCTATCTTAAGGGAGACTGTCCGGTCCATACGGCTCTCCCTGAAAAGCTTTTCAACTGTCTCAAGGCCGGGTCTCACTTCGTTGCTGTACACCAGAGCTACAAAATGATCTTCGTAAAACCTGGCCAGCAGCCTGTTTTCAAAACTGCACCTGAGGAAATCGGCAATCTTTACCAGCAGGCCGTCCCCAAGTTCATAACCGTATTCAATATTGTATTCCCTGAAACCGACGACATCGATAAAGAGCACAGCCACACGGCGAAGCTTGTCCGGCGCCTGGTCGTACACCATCTTCGCTTCGTGTCTGAAAGAATCTATCGTGAGAAGCCCTGTCAGGTAGTCTTTAGAACCGCCATCATCAAAGGTTTCATAATTTTCAGCCATAATTTACCCATTCCATTCGCTGCACATGAGATTTCCGTCAATGGGGACAATGAGCAATCCGTAATTCTTTCATCCCTGCAGGATCAAAACTATTTATTGCCTGCAGGGACATCAGTTTAAATCAAAGCAGATGTATTCCGCTTTTCTCTGCCTTTTCAACCATTTCGTCCGGCCACAGGGAACACTGCACTTCCCCTATGTGGGCCTTTCTCAAAAAGAACATGCATATCCTTGACTGACCTATCCCGCCTCCGATGGTGTAAGGGAGTTCAGCGTTCAACACCGCCTTCTGGAACGGAAGGGAAGCCCTGTTTTCACATCCTGCTTTCTTAAGCTGTTCCGCCAGGGATTTTTCGTCCACCCTTATCCCCATTGAGGAAAGCTCCAGAGATATGTCAAGGGGGGGATAATACACTATGATATCGCCGTTCAGTTTCCAGTCATCGTAGTCAGGAGCCCTGCCGTCATGGGGCTTGCCGTTTGAAAGCTTGTCTCCTATCTGAGTGAGACACACGGCTCCCTTTGCCTTGGCGATACGATACTCCCTCTCGGAAGGTGTGCACTCGGGGAACATTTCCTCCAGTTCTTCGGTGGAAATAAAGGTTATCTCCCGGGGCAAAAACTCTTCAATGTAATCATATCTTATGGACATGTAACGTTCGGTCTTACGTAGAACATTATATACATTCTCCACGACTTTTTCAAAAAATTCAGGGCACCGGTCCTCTTTTCTTATGACCATTTCCCAGTCCCACTGATCCACATAGATGGAGTGGATATTATCCGGGTTTTCGTCTCTCCTTATGGCGCTCATATCGGTGTAAAGCCCTTCACCCACATTGAAACCGTATTCCTTAAGAGCATATCTCTTCCACTTTGCAAGAGAATGCACCACCTCCGCCTCTCTGCCGCCAAGGCAGGGCACATCGAAGGATACCGGTCTTTCGACCCCGTTCAGATTGTCATTCAGACCTGTCTCCGGGTTCACGAAAAGGGGTGCGGAAACCCTCTGGAGATTCAGTCTCTCCGCCAGCAGTGACTGGAAAAAGTCCTTCACTGTCTTTATCGCCTTCTGTGTCTCCTTAAGATCCAGCGCGGATGTATAACCCTGGGGTATGTATAGTCCCGAACTCATGCAATCATTCATAATGTCTTTCCCTCTCTCAGAATGTATCAAGTACATCTGTATGTATCAGAATGTATCAAGTATATCTCTTATATCCATACATCTCAGAATACATCAAACAAATACTTATATCCGTATATCTCAGAATGTATCAAGCATATCCTTATATCAATACATCTCAGAATGTATCAAGCATATCCTTATATCAATACTTCTCAGAATGTATCAAGTATGTCGATATAGAACTGTCTGTAATCGGTTCTCTTTTCCTTTTCGAACTGTATGGCTGCCCTTGGATGCTGATTGAGTATACCTGTCATCAGATAAGGCACATCATAACCCCAGCTGAGCCCTGATTCCCTCAGAGGCAGTATCTCTTTCTCAATAAATGACAGAATGGGATCTATGCGGTATTTGGGATTTTTAAGGAAGCACAGAAGCAGTTCCAGAGCGCAGTTTCCGGCGCCTCTTCCCAGGCTTGACACTGTGCCGTCCACATAGCATGCGCCCTTTACTATGGCTTCTATGGTGTTTGCAAAAGCCAGCTGCTGGTTGTTATGGGCGTGCATCCCCACTTTCTTGCCGTATCTGTCCGCTGATTCCAGGAACCTGTCCAGCAGGATCCTGGTCTGCTCGGGATAGAGAGAGCCATAGCTGTCCACAATGTACAGCGTGTCCACAGGACTGTTTCCAAGGATCTCAAGGGCTGATTCCACCTCGATCCCGGAACACTTTGAAATAGCCATGATGTTCGCGCTGGTCTCATAGCCTTTCTCGTGTGCATCCTCTATCATGGCGACCGCTGTGGGTATGGTGTGGATATACGTGGCCACCCTCACAAGGTCCACGGGGCTCTCGTTTCTGGGCCTTATATCCTCTTTATAATCAGTCCGTCCCGCATCCGCCATTATGGAGATCTTCATATCTGTGGGATTGTCCCCGACTATGGCCCGTATATCATCGTCGGATGAAAACTTCCATTTCCCAAACTTCTCCGGGTCGAACATATCCTTTGAGGCCCTGTATCCAAACTCCATATAATCCACGCCGGACTTGACATTGGCCTTGTAAAGGGCCTTTACAAATTCATCTTTAAAATAAAAATCATTCACAAGACCGCCGTCCCTGACTGTTGCATCCAGGACTCTCAGATCCGGTGTATGTGAAAGCAGTGTTCTCTTCTGTGGTGCTCTGTTCTCTTCGCTCATAATCTGATCCTCTTCATGGCTTTCTTTCCTTTTTTCACAACGATGCCTTCATCCTTAAGCTTTTCTCCCGAAGCTTTGAAATAGATATCGTCAATCTTCTCTCCGTCCACACTGACGCCGCCCTGTGTGACCATACGCCTGGCATCACTCTTGGAGGAGCACATCCCCGCCTTCACAAGGATGGTGAGTATATCACAAGCCCCATCCTGCAGATCATCCTCTGAAAGCACGGTCTCAGGCATATCTGCAGAAACGCCGCTTCCTGAGAAAAGGGCTTTGGATGTTTCCCTGGCTTTCTCAGCCTCATCCTTCCCATGCACAAGTTCTGTCAGTGAATACGCCAGTATATCCTTTGCCTCATTCAGTTTGCTTCCTTCCCAGCCTTCCATGAGCCTGATCTCCTCAAGGGGGATAAATGTCAGCATCCTGATCATGCGGATCACATCGGCATCGTCCACATTTCTCCAGTACTGGTAAAACTCATAGGGGGAAGTCTTTTTGGGGTCGAGCCACACCGCTCCCTTGGCAGTCTTCCCCATCTTCTTGCCCTCTGAATTCAAAAGAAGTGTCTGGGTCATGGCGCAGGCATCCTTGTTCAGTTTCTTGCGGATCAGCTCTGTGCCTGCCAGCATATTGCTCCACTGGTCATCTCCGCCAAACTGCATATTACAACCATAGTCCAGATACAGTCTGTAGAAATCATACGCCTGCAGCAGCATATAACTCATCTCAAAAAAGGTCAGGCCGCCCTCTCTGGCCATACGGTTCTCATAAGCCCTGGCTCTCAGCATAACGGATACATTGAAATAAGAACCTATATCTCTCATAAATTCCATGAAATTCAGGTCTCTGAGCCAGTCCGCATTGTTCACCATTATGGCATCGCCCTCTCCGTCTCCGAAGCGGATAAAACGGCTCATCTGAGTCCTGAAGCAGTCACAGTTGTGATCTATAACCTCATTGGTCATCATGGTCCTCATGTCGGTCCTCCCGGAGGGGTCACCGATCATACCGGTTCCACCGCCTATAAGGGCAATGGGCTTATTTCCGGCCATCTGAAGTCTCTTCATGAGACATAATGCCATAAAGTGTCCCACATGC
>JAILIO010000216.1 GCA_024695225.1 Lachnospiraceae bacterium | reverse complement strand
GCTATGCAGCCGGCCAGGGTTACACAGATGGCCAGGGCTATGAAGCAGAGCAGGGCTACGCAGACGGCCAGGGCTATGGAGCAGAGCAGGGCTACGCAGACGGTCAGGGCTATGCAGCTCCTCAGGGCAATGGTGTGACTCGGGGCAACAGGGGCGCACATTATTACAGCAAGGCAGAGATACTTCAGGGCCTCAGCCCGGAACTCCAGCCAGCCTCTGTCATGGTTGAACCCATGACTCAGCAGGATGCCGACGCAGGCACCAACGACGCTTACGAAAGAGCACATGAGATAATGAGTCTCATGAAACAGGATACAGACAAGATAAAGGTGCAGGGGCAGAAGACTGCAGACAAGATACCCGGGGCGAAGACCGGGACCCTTACCCCGCTTAACGCAGGGTCAACGAAGTTAGACGGACTCCTCCTTCAGAATGTGGACGGCCAGATCACCCTGAATATCCCGGACAGCCAGAAACTGATCAAGCAGATCACCGGGCAGATGGATATAGGGGATGTCCTGGATGAGTGGGAACGCGTAAAGAAAGAAAACGAGAAAAAGCGCCGCGAGGAGATCAAGCAGCGCATTATGCAGAGTACCAGCGATATCTTCAGCGACTTCGATGAGGCCACCAGGAACGGACTGTTGGAACAGCTTGAACGCGCTTATGTGGAAAGCATGTCGAAGGATGAAGCTGAAGGCAAGAAAGAGTACACTCCCGCACAGAAACGCAGAAATGAAAGAGAAAAGAATGCCAGGATAAAGGCAGCGGCTGTAAAGGCGGCGGAAGAGGAAAGATCTAAGCACCCCGATCAGTTTGAAACAGAAGCAGATGATGCGGACGGCCGCTACGAAGAGGACAGCCGTGACAGTGCCGACAGCTACAGAGACGCAGGAGACGCCAGGGATGACAGAGACGCCGGCGGAGATGGCAGAGATGCGGACAGCCGCTATGAAGACGAAGACATTCGCGGCAGGGAAGATGAACGCGCAAGCGATAGAGAAGATAGAGGCTACAGAGACGACAGAGACGACAGAGACGACAGAGATGCCGGAGACTACAGGGATGCAGGCGGCCGCTATGAAGATGCAGACGATGGAGTGACCGAAGGAGATGCGGCAGGGGCAGTCTCTGAAGAGAGTGAGCCTGAGAGAAGCCGTGACAGAGACAGGCGGAAGTCCGGGGACGACTCAAGGAACCGGAGCCGTGACAAGGCTGACGATGAAGAAGAGGTCATGCGCCACGTAAATGAAGCCATCGATGCGGTGGAGGAAGCAGACACAGGAAAGAAAGCGGAGGCCCCTAAACAGAAGGCCGAAAGAAAAGCAAAGGCAGCAGATGCGAAGAGACAGGCACTCACTCCGGAGGAAGAGGAGCTCTTCGGCCGGTTTATAAAGAACGGCAAGGAAAGGGCGCAGATCATAGCCGCCTTAGACCGCATGTCCATGGCTGCCTACGCCGGAAACGTGGTCCTGGTGGGCTCCAAAGAGGCAGGCACCCTGGATCTTGCCAAAAATCTGTTAAAGCAGATGAGAAGACAGGATTCAAACTTCACAGGCAGGATAGCCAAGATAAACGGCCGAAATCTTGCCCAGAAGGATGATCTGCAGAAGATAGTTTCCCAGGCCAGGGACGGCGCCCTTATTATCGAAGACGCAGCTCTTATGGGAGAGGAAAAAGCGAAGAGTTTTGCATCCGCACTTGAGAATACAAATGACGGCATCCTGGTCATCATGACCGACAGAAAGGAACGCCTCAGGCAGTTATTTGCGCACGTGCAGAGCCTCAAGAAGATGTTTGATATCCGCATAAATGTGAGGCCCATGGACGACGACGCTCTGGTGGAATATGCCAGGGATTACGCGGAGAGCAGGGACTGCACCATAGACGAATTCGGGTTCCTGGCGCTGCATGAGAGGATCGCCGATATGCAGACCGCAGATCACGAGGTAACACCTTCCGAGATAAGGGATGTGGTGGATGAAGCGATATACTGGGCTGAGAAGAAGAATCTTTCCTATTTCTGGAATACGGTTCTCGGCCGCAGATATGATGAAAATGATATGGTCATTTTGAAGGAAAAAGATTTCCAGCACTACAGGTGATGTAAAGGACAACGGGGGACAATATGAGCAAGGTTTATATTTCCAAAGACGATCAGTACCTGTTCGGAAAAGGCATTCATTATCAGATCTACGAAAAACTGGGAGCCCATCCTTCGGTTGAAAAAGGACAGGATGGTTATTATTTTGCGGTGTGGGCGCCCAACGCCTCCTGTGTAAATGTGGTGGGAGACTTCAGCGGCTGGGACGAAAACGGCTGGCCCATGAAGAAACTGGGCCCCGGGGGAATATGGGGCGTGTTCATTCCCGGTGTGCAGGAGGGTGCCCTTTACAAATACCTTATTACCACAGAGGACGGAGAGAAGCTGTACAAGGCCGACCCCTATGCGTGTTACGCAGAGCTCAGGCCCGGCACCGCGTCTAAGACCTTCGATCTCAACACATACAAATGGGGAGATTCCAAGTGGATGACAGCCAGGGACGACACCAATATCCACTGCAGCCCCATGGCCATCTACGAGTGCCATATCGGGTCCTGGATGAAGCATCCGGACGGCACGGAGGACGGATTCTACACCTACCGCCAGTTTGCCGACAGGCTGGTTGAGTATCTGAAGAACATGAAATTCAACTATGTTGAACTCATGGGCATTGCGGAGCATCCCTTTGATGGTTCCTGGGGCTACCAGGTCACGGGATATTATGCGCCCACATCCAGATACGGGAATCCGTCGGACTTCATGTATCTGGTGGACAAGCTGCACAAGGCGGGCATCGGCGTGATACTGGACTGGGTCCCCGCTCATTTCTGCCCGGACGCCCACGGACTTGCGGTGTTCGACGGATCATGTCTCTATGAAAATGCAGACCCCAGGAAGGGCGAACATCCCGACTGGGGGACTAAGATATTTGACCTCGAGAAAAACGAGGTCAGGGATTTCCTGATCGCAAACGCCTTTTACTGGGCCGAGAAGTTCCACGTGGACGGCATCAGGGTGGATGCGGTGGCGTCCATGCTGTACCTGGACTACGGAAAGAAGGAAGGCCAGTGGGTGAAGAACAAGTTTGGCACAAATAAGAACCTGGATGCCATAGAATTCTTCAAACACTTGAACTCCATAATCCATCAGGAACTGCCTTCATTTATCACCATCGCTGAGGAGTCCACCGCCTGGCCCAAGATCACCGGAAGGCCCGAGGATGACGGACTGGGCTTCACCTTCAAATGGAATATGGGATGGATGCATGATTTCTGCGAGTATATGAAGCTGGACCCGTATTTCCGCAAGGGCGATCACAACGGAATGACCTTCGCCATGAGCTACAACAGTGCGGAGAACTATATACTGCCTCTGTCCCACGACGAGGTGGTCCACTTGAAATGCTCAATGCTGGGCAAGATGCCGGGATACCCCAAGGATAAATATGCAAATCTCCGCTGCGGGTACTCATTTATGTTCGGTCATGCAGGAAAGAAGCTCCTGTTCATGGGCCAGGAATTTGCCCAGGAGAGGGAGTGGTCCGAGAGCCGCGAGCTTGACTGGTTCATGCTGCAGAACAAAGAGAACGCCGGGATGCTGGAGTTCATGAAGGAACTGCTGAAGCTTTACCACAAGTATCCCGCCATGTGGACCGCAGACGAGGGCTGGGACGGCTTTGAGTGGCTGAATGCGGATGACGCGGACCGGTCGGTCTACAGTTTCTTCAGGAAGGATTACACCGGCAAGAAGCGGATACTGTTCGTGATCAACTTCAGCCCCATGTGGTGGAAGGATTACTGGGTGCCATTCCCGGAGAAGAAGAAGGTGAAGCTTCTACTGAACAGCGACGACGTCAGGTTCGGCGGGGACGGCAACAAGATCCCGGGAACCATCACCCCTGTGGCCGGCGAGTGCACCGGAAAGCCGTACCATCTGGTGTTTGACGTGCCGCCCTTCACCGCAGCAGTGTTCCAGTTCTGATCGGATCTTTTCTGCATGATGACAGGAACGACCATCATTTGTCCGGGCGTGCTAAGCGTTTGCTGTTCTGACGGGATCATATTTACATGATGACCGGAACCTCTGCGGTATGCCCGCATCTGCTGAGCTTATGCTGCCTTGATGGGATTTTATTTGCATGAGAATAAGGGCCTCCTCTTTGGGGGGCTCTTATTATTTTTGCGTTTCCGGCCGATAAAAACCACATAAGGAGATTTTATTTATGCAGATCAAATTTTCAGAGGGTGTTGACACCCTGAATTTCAGGAAATTAAATCCACAGGTTTCGCAGATGGCAAATAATGGCGTTCAGGGGGCAGAGAAGGCCGGCTATTCCGATGTCTTTGACCTGGGGGCCAGGCCCGGCGCAAATGAGAGGATCGAGCGGGATATCAAGAGCGCGGCCTCAGGAAATATGTCCGCAGGGGATGTGCAGAATCTGTCGGATTATATGACGGTGGTGGCAAATACGGTTTCAGACGAAGACTACGCCAGGATGATGAAGGAGGGCTTCGACCCCGGAGA
>JAILIO010000135.1 GCA_024695225.1 Lachnospiraceae bacterium | reverse complement strand
GCAGAGTTTAACAATCTGCAGTCAGTTATGAGATCTACCTGATCCTGAAGGGAGGGATATTATATGGCCTTATTTACTTCTTTTGATACGAGCGCATCCGGACTTACAGCACAGCGTTACCGCATGGATGTCATCGCAGAGAATATCGCCAATGCAAACACTACCCGAACAAAGGACGGCACTCCTTACAGGAGAAAGGTGGTTGTGTTTGAGGAGAAGCAGGCACAGGCTTCTTTCGATGCTCTCTTAAAGAATGTTTCCAACAGATACACCGGAGAGGGAGTGAAAGTCACACAGGTGGTGGAGGATCAGTGGACCCAGATGAACATGGTCTATGACCCTTCGCATCCCGATGCCGATGAGAACGGATATGTTATCTATCCGAATGTGAACACAGTTACAGAGATGACGAATCTCATAGACGCCAGCAGGGCTTATGAAGCCAATGCCACGGCCTTTGAAGCCAGCAAGAACATAGCGTCCAGAGGACTTACGCTGGCTAATTCATAAACCTTTGTAATCGTTTTGATCCGGGGGTAATCAAATGGCATACGATAGCGTATATGATGCAGAAGTGACGGGCCTTGCGCCGGGGATAGGGACTTTCAGGAACATTTCCAGCAGGGTTATCAGACAGGAGGCTTCGGAGATCGGAGCCGCCGAAGAGGGGCAGTCCTTCACAGGGATATTCCAGGCAGCTCTTGACAATATAAACACTACAAACGGGTATCTTTCAGATGCCGAAGACGAGGAGATCAAATGGGCCCTGGGTGAGAGCGAGAACACCCATGATATGGCCATAGCCCTGCAGAAGGCCCAGACAGCCCTGCAGTACACTGTTGCGGTCAGGGACAGAGTGATAGCTGCCTACCGTGAGATAATGCAGATGCAGGTGTAAAGTTTTCCCCGAGGCGTCTTTATTTTCATCGACGCCCGGCACCGGCGGGAACATGATCCGGGTTTCATAGATTCAGCTTTATCCGGTTTATACACCGGGAGAGAAGGTTTGTAATGGTTGACAGATTGAGAGAATTGCTCAGACGAATACAGGAATGGTGGGGGAAGTTCTCAGCGCGGCAGAAGGCTATAATCGTCACTGCCGCGGTTATGTGTGTCATCGGCATTGCTGTTCTGGTGACGCTGCTGACCAGGGATACATACACCATCATCCATATAAGTGAGAATGCTGCTGAAGCCTCCAATGTAAAGACGCTGTTTGACGAGAACGCCATCACCTACAAAATGTCTGACAACGGGCTCACCTTCTCTGTGCTGGATGAACAGCAGGCGGAGGCAAGCCTTCTCCTGGGGGCAAACGATATCCAGTCCGAGACCTACAGCATCGACAATGTGACCAGTTCGTCTCTGTCCACAACCGAAGCGGACAAACAGAAAAAATATATCCTCTACCTCGAAAACCGGCTCGAGAACGATTTTATCGAGCAGTTTGACGCCATTCAGTCCGCCAATGTGGAACTGAATATCCCCGAGAGGGATGGCACCCTTATGTCAAACGACCTGGAGTCCTATGCCAGCATACTGCTCACCATAAAAGAAGGGGAGAGTTTTTCCCAGGACAATGCCGCCTTCCTGGCCAGAGCAGTGGCAACTGCCATCGGGAATAACACCACCGACAATATCGTCATAATGGACACCAACGGCAATATGCTCTTCTCAGGGGCCGATGAATCCAGCACTGCGGGCATTGCATCCAGCAAGCTCACGGCGAAGACAAATGCAGAGAACCGCGTCAGACAGGACGTGCAGAGAGTCCTTCTGGCTACAAATAATTACGACACAGTGGAGGTTGCGCCGAATCTCAACCTGATCTTCTCATCCACTGAGACTACCAATCACAACTATTCGGCTCCGGAAGGTATGACCCAGGGTCTTTACGCCCATTCAGACCAGTATGCATCCACCAATACTTCCGGCGTTGGAGGGATCCCGGGAACGGATTCCAATACCGAAAATGATACCAGTTATGTGATGGAGAGCAACGGACAGTCCACATCCACCGTGACTGAGGACCAGTACGATTACCTTCCAAACGAGGAGATCATCAAGACAGTGGATGACGGCGGCAGGATAGATTACGATTCTTCGTCGGTGACGGTCTCTGCCATAAAATACAACATTGTCCATGAGGAGGATGCCGATGTCCAGGCTCAGCTGACCGGCGGTCTCACATGGGAACAGTACAAGGCAAACCAGCCGGAGAGGACGGACCTCCCTGTGAGCGATGAGATGGTGGATGCGGTGGCCAAGGCCACAGGCATTGCAGCCAGCAATATCCGTTTCCAGGCCTGGACAGAGAATGTGTTCTATGACAAAGAGCCCAGTTCCCTCTCTCCTACAGATATAATCCAGATCATACTGATCGTGGTTATCCTGGGACTTTTGGCTTTCGTGGTCCTGCGCTCCATGAGGGGAGAGAAGCAGGAGGAGCCCGAGGAGGAACTCTCTGTTGAGAATCTTCTGGAGTCTACTCCCGAAGAGAACCTTGAGGCCATTGAAGCCGAGGAAGAGTCTGAGACCAAGAAACTGATAGGTAAATTTGTGGACGATAATCCGGAAGCCGCAGCTAATCTGCTGAGAAACTGGCTTACCGATGAGTGGGGTTGATCGCTGAAATATGGCAAGAGGCGCAGAAGAAAAAAGTGAACTTTCCGGACTTCAGAAGGCTGCGATACTTCTGATAGTCCTGGGTCCTGAAAGGTCTTCCGCTATATTCAAACATCTGAAGGATGAGGAAGTAGAGGAACTGACCCTTGAGATCGCGAATACCAGGAGCATAACTCCTCAGATCAAGGAAGATGTCACAAATGAATTCTACCAGGTCTGTCTGGCCCAGCAGTATATTGCCGAGGGCGGTATCGGTTATGCCAAGGAACTGCTGGAAAAATCCTTCGGAGAAGACAGGGCCAGGGATGTTATCGGAAAGCTTACCGCATCGCTGCAGGTCAAGCCCTTTGAGTTTGCCAGGAAGACTGACGCTTCCCAGCTTCTGAACTTTATCCAGGACGAACATCCGCAGACCATAGCCTTGATATTGGCATACCTTTCACCCCAGCAGGCGGCGCTGATCATTTCCGCCCTGCCGCCGGATAAGCAGTCAGACGTTACAAGGCGTATAGCGGTTATGGACAGGACGAGTCCCGATGTTATAAAGGAAGTGGAAAAAGTGCTGGAATCAAAGCTTTCATCCCTTGTAAACCAGGATTACACGGTCATCGGCGGCGTGGATTCCGTGGTGGATATCCTGAATACCGTGGACCGGGGCACAGAGAAGAATATCATGGAGACTCTGGAGATCGAAGAGCCGGAGCTTGCAGACGAGATCCGGAAGAAGATGTTCGTCTTCGAGGATATCCTGCTTTTGGACGACAGGGCTATCCAGCGTGTGCTGCGTGATGTCGGAAATGATGACATCGCCATGGCTCTTAAGGGCGCCAATGAAGAGGTGCAGGGCGCCATATTCAACAACCTGTCAAAGAGACTGGCTGTCATGATCAAGGAAGATATGGATTTCATGGGCCCTGTCCGTATGAAGGACGTGGAAGAAGCCCAGCAGAAGATAGTGAATATCATCAGAAAACTGGAGGAAGGCGGCGAGATCGTCATATCCAGAGGCGGTGGAGACGAGATAGTTGTCTAGTTCTGTTTACAGGTCCAATGAATTTCGCGTAAAGCCCCAGGATAAAGTGGTAATAGATATCCGCGAGAAGGCTGAGAGGCTGATAAGCGAGAATATCGAGAAGGAAAGGCTGCGGGAGCAGAAAAGGAAAGCCGCAGCTGCTTTGGCTGAGGCGCCGGATACCGGCGAGTTTGGTGACGGCGAAGACGGCTTTGTGGAAGGTATCCCCGGAGTCCGGGAGATACTGACAGATGATCCGGATGCAATGCCTGAGGAGGGTGGCTTTCCGAAAGAGGAGGGAGCCGTTCCAGATGCTGCGGTTTTAGAACAGGCTTCCGAAGAAGCGGACAGGATCATCTCAGAAGCCCGGGATGAAGCTGAGCGCATACTTGAAGAAGCCAGAAATGAAGCTGAGGGCGTGAAGGCTTCCATATTTGAGGAAGCCCGTGAGAGGGGATATGAACAGGGCACAGAGGATGCCCGGGGCGAGACCGAACAGATCAGGAATGAGTACGAGGAAAAGGTGACAGCCCTTGAGAACGAATACAACAAGATGCTTCTGGAAGCTGAACCCCGTATGGTTGAGGTCATAACTTCCGTATATGAAAAGGTCTTCTCCATAGACCTTGATAATTATGGACAGATCCTGCTGCAGCTTTTGAGGACCGCTATGCGGGATTCGGAGAACAGCAGGAATTTTATTATCCATGTTTCTGACCACGACAAAGACGCTGTGTCGGAAGAGAGAGAATCCCTGAGGGAAGCTGCGGGAGATTCTTCCACCATGGATATCATCCTGGATACCACCCTGTCCCCGGGACAGGCTCTTATTGAAAATGATGACGGGATAATAGACTGCAGCGTTGATACGGAACTGAAGGAACTGACCTCCCGCATCAGGCTTCTCTCCGGCATTTGAAGATGAACTTATCCATAGATTACACAAAATATAAAAATACCGATGTCCTCAGGCTTTACAGGAGTCTGGGGAGGATAGAGAATATCGTGGGTCTTTCCATCGAGTCAAGGGGACCGGTGGCAAAGCTTGGGGATGTGTGCCGGATTTTCCCCGAGGACAGCAGCCTTCCCCCTGTCAGCGCGGAAGTGGTGGGGTTCAAGGACCGAAAGACACAGCTCATGCCTTTTGAAGATACAAAGGGCATAGGGCTTGGCTGTATAGTTGAGAATACCTGCGAACCTCTGACAGTGACCGTGAGTGACGACCTTCTGGGAAAAAGCCTGGATGGACTTGGCAGGTTGTCCGACGGCAGTTCCATAGAAGGGGAGAAATATCCCGTGGACGCCGAAGCCCCCGACGCCATGAAAAGGGCCATAATAGATGAGGTCCTGCCTTTGGGAGTCAGGGCGGTGGACGGTCTGATCACCATCGGGAAGGGGCAGAGGATAGGCATCTTCGCCGGTTCCGGTGTTGGAAAGTCCACTCTTATGGGAATGTTTGCCAGGAATACGAAGGCTGATATAAATGTGATAGCTCTGATCGGCGAGCGTGGACGTGAGGTCAGGGAATTTATAGAGAGAGATCTGGGCGAGGAAGGCATGAGACGGAGCGTGGTGGTGGTAGCCACTTCGGACAAAACCGCGCTGGAACGCAGACAGGCCGCAAAAACCGCCACAGCCGTTGCCGAGTACTTCCGGGATCAGGGCAAGGATGTCCTTTTGATGATGGACTCCCTTACCCGTTTTTCCATGGCACAGAGAGAGATAGGCCTTGCCAGCGGAGAACCCCCCGTGTCCAGAGGCTATCCGCCATCCGTATATTCACAGATGCCAAAGCTCCTGGAAAGAGCAGGAAGAAATGACAAGGGATCCATCACCGGCCTTTACACTGTGCTGGTGGATGGAGATGACATGAATGAGCCCATCGCGGATACCGCAAGGAGTATTCTCGACGGGCATATAGTCCTGAACAGATCCCTTGCCCACAAGAATCATTATCCTGCTATCGATGTGCTGCAGAGCATTTCCAGATGCATGAGTTCCATAGCCGGCAAGGATCACAAGAGATATGCCGGGAAACTCAGAAATGTCCTGGCCACATACAGCGATGCCGAAGATCTGATAGACATCGGAGCCTACAAAAAGGGATCCAGCAGGGATATAGACTACGCCATGGAGAAGATAGACGCTGTGAACGGCTATCTCTGCCAGGAAGTGATGGAGAAAGTGGAGTACGAACAGTCTGAAGAGCTTTTGAAAAACATCTTTGACGAAGAGAACTCCGGGGAATAAAAGACGAACTGATACAGCTCTTTGAAAGGAAGGGTTTGGATGCCAAAATTCAAATACCGTCTTCAGGGCGTGCTTGACATAAAAAAACAGTTTGAAAGCCAGGCCAGGATGGAATTTGCGGTGGCTGCCGGCAAACTCCGGGAGCAGGAGGAGATCCTGGAGAGATTAAAAGAGCGCAGGGAAGCCTGCCTGCAGGAAGCGAGAGACTTGAGGAACAGTTCCGTGACCGCAAGGGAACTCAGGGACAGCGACACTGCCATAAAGATCATGGATGACAGGATACGGGATCAGATGCTGAACGTGAAAAGGGCTGAAGATGAGGTGTCCCGGGCAAGGCAGAAGGTCCAGGATCTGATGATGGAGAGAAAGACCTATGAAAAACTGAGAGAAAAGGCTTTCAGGGAATGGATGAAAGAGGAGGAAGCCTCGGAACACCGTCAGGTGGACGAACTGACAAGTTATACCCATTCCAGGGACGGACAGTGAAACAGAGGATCGTTGCCGGTGGGCTTAAAGAATCAGGTTACACCCATTCCGGGGACGGACAGTGAAACAGAAGATCGATGCCGGTGTACTTATGGGAATGCGATCATACCCAATCCGGGGACATGTATTGAGGCAGATCAGAACCGGTGAGGCAAAGGCACCGGGATACAGGAACAGGGAAACAGGATAAAAGGAAGAGATATGGCGGATAAGAGAACCCAGGGAACAGAGATATTAGATCCCGCGGCAGAAAAAAAAGAAATAGCAGCCCAGAGAAAAGCGTTAAAGGCGGAACAGAAAGAACAGAGAAAGGCTGCGAAATTAAGGGCGAAGGAACTGTCCGAGAGGGAAGAGAGGGTCACTGAAGAAGAGGGGCCGGGAGGTCTTTCCATAGTTCTTGTGACGCTTCTCATAGTAGCTATCTGGGTGGGCATCATATGTCTACTCATAAAACTGGATGTGGGTGGATTCGGATCCAATGTGCTGGCTCCCATTCTCGGGGATGTGCCTGTGATCAATAAGATCCTGCCTGCCGATTCCCTGGGTGATTCAGCTACCTCCGACGAATACGGGGGGTACAAAAGCACCCAGGAGGCTGTGGCCTATATAAAGCAGCTGGAACTGGAAGTACAGCAGCTTGAACAGCAGAATACCACGGGACAGGAACAGATAGCTGCCCTTCAGGAGGAGATCAACAGGCTCAGGACCTTTGAGGATTCCCAGGTGGAATTCGAAGCCATAAGGGACGAATTTTACAACGAAGTGGTTTATGGGGACAAAGCCCCCAACGCCTCTGAATATGCCAAATATTATGAAGCCATAGACCCCGACAGCGCAGCCCAGATATATCAGCAGGTGGTGCAGAAGGAGACCACAGGGTCTGTGATGAAAGACTATGTGGCGGCATATTCCGCCATGAAGGCCAAGGATGCCGCAGAGATATTCAACACCATGACAAACAATCTCAACCTGGTGGCTGAGATACTGGAGAATATGGATTCAGACAGCCGCGGAAAGATCCTGGCAGAGATGGATCCCGACATTGCAGCTCAGGTTACAAAACTTATGGAACCCGGCAGTTAATTTTTTTGGGACACTTGCCGATAATAAATGTGAACGAAATCAGAAAGCCTTAAAAACAAGGCAGGAAGGGAGTTACATATGGCAGGTGCGGCAGTAGGAAGCGCTGCCGGCTTCACTCCCCAGATGGATCTGGGACAGATGTCCGGAAACCGCAGGGTGAATCCTGTGGAAGACAATAAACAGGGTTTTCAGGACATTATTTCCAAGATCGGGACCATGGCTACAGAAACTGAGATAGGAGGGGTGAGAGAGATCGATCCCGTACAGGAACTCAGACCTGTAGAGAAGAGCAGCCAGACAGGCAGCGCAGGGTCAGAGGGAAGTGAGCGGAGCAGCTCGAAAGTCTCTGTCGACAGGAAGGCAGATGACACCGGAAACACCGGCAAGGAAGCCACCGCCACGGATGGCAGCAAAAAAACAGACACGGACGTCAAAAATAATGACCGGGTTGAGAAACCCGAGACCACCGGAGAAGAGGTAGATCAGGAAGGTCTGTCCGATGAAGAAATAGAAGTAATATCTGAAGCACTCTCATCGGGAATGCAGAATATCATCACGCAGATCGCGGAAACTCTCGGTATCACGGAAGAAGAAGTTACATCGGCTATGGAAAGCCTGGGTGTCAGTGAAATTGCACTGTTCGATCCAAAGACAGTTACAGACCTGTTCCTGAATCTTACAGGACAGGACGAGACGGCGCTTCTCACAGACGGCGATCTCATGGAGCAACTGACAGCGATACAGGATGTGGTTTCGGAAAGCATGGAAAGCTTGGCTGAAGCACTGGAGATACCTGTGGAAGATCTGAAGGAACAGATCGCAATGCAGCTGAAACCGGAGGCTCCCGTACAGAACGAAGCATCCGGTGCCATGCAGGCGGCGCTGGCAGGACAGGCGGGACTTACGGAAGAAACTGCAGCCCCGTCGGAATACAAGGTCACGGCCCGGGTGAACGGACAGGAAGTACAGCTCACAGTTTCCGTTGACGAAGCAGGACAGCCGGTGGTGCAGAATGTGACAGCCGCTTCACAGGAAAACAGTGAATTCGGAGAACAGCACCACAAAGGCGGCAAAGATCACAGTCAGGATGGCGCTCATCAGGTTCTCCAGGGAATGACCGAAGGTCTGGCGCAGAATTCGGAGACCATGGTCACGGAAGCCCAGGCAGGAAGCGAAGTCCAGTCATTTACAGATCAGGTCAACCAAACCAGGATCATGACACAGATAAATGACTACATAAGGGCAAATATCCGCCCGGATGTGACGGACATGGAAATGCAGCTCCACCCTGCATCTCTCGGAAATGTGACAGTCCACCTGACAGAGAAACAGGGAGTCATAACCGCCCAGTTTACCACGGAAAACGATGCAGTTAAGGCGGCCGTTGAAAGTCAGCTGGTACAGCTCAGGGAGAGATTTGAAGAGCAGGGCATCAAGGTCAGCGAGATACAGGTCATGGTTTCCCAGGAGAGATTCGCTGACAGAGACGGCAGGGGAAACCAGGAGACCGAGGAAGACATAAAGGCCCAGAAAGCCGGCAGACGCCGCAGACTCAGAGTCGGAGGTTCGGGAGACGACGGAGAAGGCGGAGATGACGGAACAGATCAGGAAACAGATGAAGCGGATCGTATAGCGGTGGATATGATGCAGAGATCCGGCAACACAATAGACTATACGGCCTGAGGTTAAAGGAGGAAAAGATGGGTGTTTCAGCGATAATAAACAATGGCGAGATAGTAAAGAGCCAGACACAGGTAAACACCGAGAAAGAGGCTGAACAGAGTTCATCCACAGTCAACAAGACAGATTTTATGAATCTGCTGGTGGCTCAGATGAAGAACCAGGATCCTCTGGAGCCCACTTCAAACACTGAATGGGTATCACAGTACGCAACCTTCTCGGAACTTGAGCAGATGCAGAACGTGGCCAATTCATCCACATTGCAGAGAGCGTCAGACCTGGTGGGACAGGAAGTGGTGGTGAATTCCACAGATTCCTCCGGAAATACCACCCAGGTACAGGGAAAGGTTGATTATGTCACTTTCTCAGGGTCAAAGGCATATCTGACCATCGATGGAGTGCAGTACTCAATAGACGATCTGGTGCAGGTGGTGAACGGCGATTATTCCGATGCCACTTCCATAGCGGAATCCTGGATCGCAGCCTATGAAGAGCTTCCCAAGCTTTCATCGGTGACACTTGCGGACAAGGATGCCATCCTGGCCCTGGCAAATTCATACAACGCAATGACCAGTTATCAGCAGAGCTTCATCCCTTCGGGATACGCTGATGTGCTCGAACAGTATGTAGCGCGTATATCAGAACTTAGCGGCGAAAGCTGAACATTATAATAATTACTAAATAAAACGTAGCGCCGGACAGGATGACCGGCTGAGCCGAAGGGAATCGGAGGAGGAACTGCCTTATGATGAGATCACTTTTTTCCGGAGTCGCGGGACTGAGAACCCACCAGACACGGATGGACGTTATCGGTAACAACATAGCAAACGTAAATACGACCGCATTCAAATCACAGTCGATGGTCTTCACGGATCTGCTCTATCAGACGACCCAGTCAGCTTCCGGCGCCAACGCAGCCACCGGAAAGGGCGGAACAAACGCAAGACAGATCGGTCTCGGAGCAACCACAGGCGCCATATCCACTGCAGTGGCAACCCAGGGATCGGCCCAGACCACAAACAATCCCTTCGACATCATGATAAGCGGGGACAATTTCTTCGTGGTGAACAACGGATCTGAAAACTTCTTCACCCGTGACGGTTCCTTTACAGTGGACGGAGCGGGAAATCTGGTCACCACCACCACAGGTTACATGGTCATGGGATGGCAGTCGGATGAAAACGGCAATATCATCCGCAGCCAGGTCTCACCCCTTAAGATCATGTCTGAGGCCAATATGACCTATGAACCCGAAGCCACCACAAAGGCCCAGGTCACAGGTATCGTAGACAAGAACGACACCAATGTGAACTCCGATGAGGGCCTGCAGATAAGCATTCCCCTTTATGACAATCTGGGATACAAATACAATGCGATATTCTCAGTTCACGCCACAGACGCCGACAGCGGTGAGTATTACATAAGGCTTGAAAAGCTTCTCGATTCTGAGGGCACCAATGTAACAGAGTCTTCAGGTATAACCTTCGGAGAAGAACTGAATGTGGATGTGGTCAGGACTGCAACTACTCCTGTCAGCGGATATCATAAGGATTATGATGCGGATACAGGAACATATGCGGTGTATGCCGATGGCTCTGATTCGCCGATCACAGACAGTGCTACGCTTGTGACAGCATTCGGTATAACCCAGACCGGTGCCACTGCAACTTTTGATGCATCTACAGGTGTCGTTACTTATACTTATCAGACGACAGTTCAGGATTCCAATTATGTGAAGTATGACCCTTCGACAGGTGTTTTCAAGGGCGTGGGAACCAGCGGGGCAGATTCCGTCTCTGATGAGACCGCAAACATAACCTTCACCGGCGGATCGAACAGCGGAGCTTTCTCCACCATCTCGGTAGATTTCTCAACCACCACCATGTGGGACAACAACGGGATCTCAACCATGTCCGGTATCAATGGTGACGATAACAACCTGGGAGCAGGCCGTAAGATCGGCGAGATGTCTGGAATATCCATATCCAGTGCAGGTCTTATCACAGCTGCCTACGACAACGGCCAGACCAGAGTCCTGGGACAGATAGCCACCGCAGCCTTCGCCAATCCTTCAGGTCTTGAGAAGGTGGGAGACAACCTGTATTCAGCCACCATGAATTCGGGAGATTTCGACGGAATAGGCGTGGACATAACCGCCAACGGTGGAAAGATGACCTCCGGAGTATTGGAAATGTCAAACGTGGACCTTTCAAACGAGTTCACCACCATGATCACCACCCAGAGAGGTTTCCAGGCAAACTCCAGGATCATCACGGTTTCCGACACAATGCTTGAGGAACTTGTGAATCTCAAGAGATGATGAATTATTATTCTCCTTTCTAAGCTTCAGCGCAATGAGGGACCATTTGGTCCCTTGTTGCGTGTTGTGTTCTATATGCAGAAGTTCTGTTGATATATCGGTTTTTTTGATAATTTGTCAGTTATGACTTGATAAGATAAAAAAAATAGACTAATATATAAAAGTTATGATTGAGGTTACAAAACTGAATGGTGTCAGGATCCTTGTGAATCCTGATCTGATAGAACTCGTGGAAGAGACTCCCGATACGGTGGTCACGCTTACCACGGGGAGAAGGCTTATTGTTAAAGAAAGTAGACAAGATATAAAAAATCTTGTAAAATCGTTCAGAAAGGAAATTTTCTCCGACTAAATGGATATAGCGTTTATAATCGGTATACTATTGGCCATCATATTTACGCTTCTGTCTAGGGGAAGCGGTGCCCCGGGCTTCATTGACGGAGCCTCCATTATGATAACATTTGGAGGCGCTTTTTCCTGCGTTTTGGCGGAAAAGAGTATAAAGGATATGAAGGAGGGCTTCGCCAGTTTTAAGCTGTGCCTTAAGGTCCCGGCTTACGATACCCCCGGAGTTATAAAGAAGATCATAGATCTTTCCAATGTGGCCAGAAAGGAAGGACTTCTCTCTCTTGAAGAAGCTGCGGGAGAGATCGATGACGCTTTCCTTAAGAAGGGCATTCTTTTGATAGTTGACGGTACCGATCCTGAACTTGTGCGGGCCATAATGGAGACAGAGATGGTCAACTGCGAGGAACGGCACAAGGGCAAGATCGCTTTCTGGGACGATGTAAACGCCATGGGACCCGGCTGGGGACAGATCGGAACACTTATCGGTCTGATCAACATGCTGAGGAACATGTCGGATGCTGCATCCCTGGGACCTAACATGGCTGTTGCTATGATCACAACATTCTACGGAGCTATGCTTTCAAACTGGCTGTGCGCCCCTATCGCAAACAAGCTTAAAGGGCAGAATGCAGCCGAGATGATGGTGAAAGAAATAGAGATTGAGGGTCTTCTTTCCATACAGGCAGGTGAGAACCCCCGTGTTATCGAAGAAAAACTCAAATCGTTCCTTGCGCCCAAAGAGAGGACCGTTGAGGGAGATGAGGGCGCTGAAGGAGCCGCAGGAGCCGAGGGTACCTGATGGCCAAGAAGAAACCGGAAGATCCGCCTAAGGGCGCGCCATTATGGGTTCAGACATTTGGCGACTTGATGAATCTGCTTCTCTGCTTTTTCATCATGCTTTACGCCATGTCGGATATCGATGCGGAGAAATATGAGGCTATAGCCGCGTCAATGAGTTCCACTTTCTCGATATTTTCAAGCGGGGCTCAGGCCATAGGCGATGGCGTGATGGTAGGCAACGGCGTAAGCCAGTTAAACGACCTGGCGGAATATGTGAACAGCCTGGGAGTATCAGACGACGGTGAGGACGAGACCGTGACTGATTCTGCAGATGCGGCGGCACAGGCCCAGTCGGAGATGCAGGAACAGGGGCTCAAGGAATCTGAAGAACTTACGGAACAGATACAGGAAGTTCTTGAGGAGACCGGCTACCAGGGAATGGTGGATATGAATTTCACATCCCAGTATGTGGAACTCACTTTGAACGGTTCTATATTGTTTGATTCCGGGTCTTACAGGCTCAAGGAAGAATCGTTCGCACTTATGGATCAGATAAGTGTGATCCTGAACAAATATGCACAGAACAGGGTCGAGATCGAAGGTCACACGGACAATGTGGGCGACTTTGCCATGAACGACGTGCTTTCCGACAACCGTGCACTTTCGGTGTTCAATTATGTGTTGGAACACACTGGTTTGGATCCTGCTAACATAGTTCATGCCGGCAGAGGTGAATATGTACCTGTAGCGGACAATTCCACCGAGGAAGGGCGAGCCCTTAACCGCCGTGTTGTGATAAAGATATACAATGAATTATCAGATTACTGAGGTGCTGAGATGAAGAAAAATATGCTTTTGCTCATAATCGTGGCTCTTTTGGTCGTCAATATCGCTTTGACGGGGATCATGATGTTTTCGGTTCTTTCCACATCCAGCAAGACGTCAAAACTGATAGACGGGATCACCACCGCTCTCAATATCGAGACCGGAGGCGAAGAAGGCGAGGATGCGGCCAGCATCCCGGTGTCTTCCATTGCCGTGTACAACATAGCTGATCCCATGACCATACTTCTCAAGAAGGTTCCCGAGACAGAGGGCGGGGACGGAAAGGATCATTACTGTGTGGTTTCGGTTTCCCTTTCATTAAACAGCGAAAGCCCCGATTATAAGACCTATGGCGAAGGCGATCTCACCAGTTATGAGGCTCTTATAAAGGATTCCATAAACTCTGTTATCAGCGGATATACAATGGAAGATGCGCGGAACAATCAGGATCAGATGAAAGCGGAGATACTTGAAAAGGTGAGAGGCATATTTAGTTCGGATTTCGTACTGGATATTTCCTTCCGCGATATAATGTTCCAGTGAGGTGACGTTTTTTGAGCGAAGTACTTTCTCAGGCTGAGATAGACAATCTCTTAAATGCGTTGTCTGCGGGTGAACTTGATGCTGAGTCGTTGCAGGATCAAAATGACCGTCAGGTCAAGAATTATGACTTTGAGAGGCCTGCAAAATTCTCCAAGGAGCACCTGCGGACTTTGGAGATCATATATGAGCACTACGGAAGGCTTTTATCTACCAACCTTCCCGTGTATTTGAGAAAGACTGTCCAGGCGTCGGTGGCCAGTTCTGAGACTGTTACATTCTCGGAATTCACCAATGCTTTGCAGACACCTTCCATTCTGGGCATAGTTGATTTCAGACCCCTGAATGGTGATATAATCCTTGAGATGTCCACGAATCTGGGCTTCACTATGATAGACAGGCTTTTGGGCGGTATCGGCACCGCGTTGGACAAGGAAAGGGACTTTACCGAGATAGAGCTCACCATCCTCCAGAAGATGATGATAATATGCGTACAGCTGATGCATGATCCCTGGAAGAACGTGGTGGATATATCCCCTGTTATGGACAGACTGGAGACGAATCCTCAGTTTGCCCAGGTGATATCTCCCACTGATATGGTCGCTATAGTCACTCTGAATATGAAGATCGGCGATGTGGAAGGATTTGTGAACGTGTGTCTGCCCTTCTTTACGCTTGAGACTGTGATGGACAGGCTGAACACGAAGTTCTGGTTCACCAATATGCAGGAGTCTGCTGACGAGGATTACACTGAGAATCTGGAAGTTATGCTGAAACATGTGGATGTTCCTGTGAAGGCAGTGCTTGGAAATACAAGTATTACAGTTGCCGAATTTACTACTTTACAGATAGGTGATATTATAAAACTCGAGCGGCATACTGAAGATGAACTTGACGTATACGTCGGTGATATGAGAAAATTTAATGCGTTACCCGGTTCCAGCAAGGAGAAGTATGCTGTTCGGGTGACAGAGGTCATAAAGGAGGAGGAATAAAGCGTGGACGGAATGTTGTCCCAGGACGAAATAAATGCGCTGCTTTCGGGCATGGACCTGTCAGGCGGCGATTCCTCCGACGGTGACAGCTCGGCTCCTTCCGGAGGTGATGCGGCTCCGGCCGCGGCTTCATCCGGCGATTCCGGGGTGGTTCCTACGGGGACGGCTGAACTCTCCGATATGGACAAGGATGCCATCGGTGAAGTGGCAAACATCAGTATGGGATCGGCAGCCACTACACTTTACTCTCTGGTCAACCGCAAGGTAAATATCACTACCCCTGAGGTTGAACTGACTAACTGGGAGAAGGTCACTGCGGATTATCCTAAGCCCTGTGTATTTGTATCCATCAAATACACGGCGGGAATAAACGGAAGCGACATACTGGTGCTCAATGAGACTGATGTTAAGATAATAACAGATCTCATGATGGGCGGAGACGGCACCAATACAGCCGATGAACTGGGAGAACTTCATCTGTCGGCTATATCTGAGGCTATGAACCAGATGATGGGTTCTTCAGCCACATCTCTGTCGACCATGCTCGGCAAGATGATCGATATCAGCCCGCCGGAAGCCAGCAGGGTGGATATCACCCAGAAACAGAGCGGGGGAGAGATAGCTCCCTTCCTGAGCGGCGATTTTGTAAAAGTAACATTTAAGATGCAGATAGGGGATCTTGTGGATTCCTCCATCATGCAGTTATACCCGATTGATTTTGCCAAGGATTTGTGCGATACTTTCCTTAAGTCTCAGTTGGGTGAGACTGAGGAGGAGGCCCCGGCACCCGCACCTGCGCCGGCTCCTGCGCCTGCACCTGCACCGGCTCCGGCCCCTGCACCTGCGCCCGCTCCCGCTCCCATGCCTGCTGCAGCACCGATGCCACAGCCTGCGGTACAGTATGCGCAGCCACAATATGCGGCGCCACCCATGCAGCCTGTGCAGAATGTGAATGTACAGCCGGCACAGTTCCAGACCTTTGGCGAAGTCGTGAACACTATGACTCCCCAGGAGAATATCGGGATCATCATGGATGTCCCGCTCCAGGTCACAGTTGAATTGGGACGTACCAATAAATCCATTCAGGAGATTTTGGATTTTGCTCCGGGAACCATCGTGGAGCTTGATAAGATAGCCGGTGAACCGGTTGATGTGCTCGTAAACGGCAAGTTCGTAGCTAAGGGCGAAGTCGTTGTTATAGAGGAAAGTTTCGGTGTCAGGATCACCGAGATAGTAAATTAAAACTAGCATTCATAGGAGAAGAAAATGGCAAAGAACATTCTGGTATGCGATGACGCCGCTTTCATGAGGATGATGATCAAAGACATCCTTACAAAGGCCGGATACACGGTCGTGGGAGAAGCGGAGAACGGAGCGAAGGCAGTTGAGATGTATTCAGAACTCAAGCCTGATCTTGTACTTATGGACATCACGATGCCTGAGATGGATGGTATCCAGGCTCTCAAGAAGATCAAAGGCGGCGATCCTAAAGCCACAGTCATTATGTGTTCTGCTATGGGTCAGCAGGCTATGGTTATCGAATCTATCCAGTCCGGAGCCAAGGATTTTATTGTTAAACCTTTCCAGGCGGACAGGGTTTTGGAGGCTGTTAAGAAGGCTGTAGGTTGATTCTTCTTAAGGACACTCTCAACAGCAGTACTGAATCTTTTTTGCAGTTCCTTACGGTAGTGATCATTTTTGTGGTGGTCCTCGCCATCACATATGTGGCTACCAGGTGGATTGCCGGCTATGAAAGGGGCAGATCTGCGGGATCCGGGATGGAGGTATTGGATACATGCAGACTGGCTCAGAACAAGTATGTTGAGATAATCAGGATCGGTTCGAGATATTTTGCGGTTGCCATCTGTAAGGATACGGTGACTCTTATTTCTGAACTTTCGCCCGAGGATGTTGTCACAGGGGAGAAGAAAGCCCCTGCCAAGGGGTTCAAGGAGATATTGGCTGATCTAAAGGAAAGCAGATCCGGCGGAAGAACGGATGAAAACAATGAAGAAGATTTGTAAGATCATATGCCTGCTTATAATAGCAGGCATATTGTGCTATGTGGGCTCGATCCATGCCATGGCAAGGGAAGACACGACCATAGAGCGTCCCTTGACGGGGCAGGAGGACTCCCGTACCAATATTAATGAACCCGGTTCCAGCGACGATCCTCAGGATCTGGGTGAACTCAATGTGGGCAATGACATAACCATTACCATAAACAACGGTAACGGGAGCCTTAACGGTGCGCTGAGGATACTGATAATACTCACGCTTATAAGCATTGCACCATTTATCCTGGTAATGCTGACTTCCTTTACCAGGATAATAGTGGTCCTTCATTTCACCAGAATGGCTGTGGGAACACA